>NZ_JBJPHU010000283.1:0-1314 GCF_052939515.1 Phormidesmis sp. 146-33 | reverse complement strand
CCTGACTGCCTGACAAATCTTTTCTAATTGAGGGTAGAACCAGGTTTACAAACAATGGAACGAACTCGATGAAACCAAATGTGGTCATCGTAGTCGCGCTTGGACTTGAGGGAAGCAAAACAAGCTTGAGGATCGTTGGGCAACAACGGAACGCAAGGCAACAAGGTTCTTCCTTTATGAATCACCCCTTGCAACCAGCGGAGTCCGATTTTGAGATAGGTAATGCCACGTCGCCAGTACGGGTCTACCTGTTGCCGCAAACCTGCAAGTTGCACCGACATGCCTTGGGTCGTGGCAAACAGCAAAGCAATGGCAGCAACCAGATAAAGGCGTTCGAGGGCAGCAGCAGAACGCAAGCGCGAGTCTTCTAACTCAAATGCACCAGACTTGCTATCCAAAAATAATTCCTCTACCCGAAACCTCAAGGCATATTGCCAGAGCGCCTGCAAGGTCGGAGGTTCATCGGTGACAACCGCCCAAGATTCTTTGGCTCCCTGTACCGTTGCAACCACCAAGTTACAGCGATGCTCACCATCGAGCCACAAGCCCACATTCTCATACAGTCGGGCTTCACCGAGTGGAGGATAGAGCGTCCCAACCATCAAGGGATAGCGTCGTGTGGTATGGATCAAAACATCACACGGTAAGCGTAAACTGTAATGCCCGTGGCTCTGCCGTAACCATTTCATCAATTCATGATTGGCAAAGCCTCGGTCGGCGAGTAGCATCACATCACGATGATGCCGCAACAGCCACCGAGCACGACGCAAGACGGGTTGGTACGCTTCAAAGGCAACAGTGGCACTGCGATGTTCGAGGACTCGCCACAACAAGGGAACCGCCCGTCCACAGCACACCACCGACAGGTGAATCATGCAAAAGCGATCCCATAAAACCGTCGTATCTAAGGCTAAATACAATCGCTGTTGCTTCCATCCACTCAGAGCCGCCAGCACCAAAGGTACGTAAATTGCCATCACACTAATGCGGCAATTGTTCATAAATCGCTGCCAGCGCCGCTCAGTACTTTGCGCTTTCGTCGCTCGACTCATGACATACGGTTCTCATGCAGCCAAATTCAATTCTCCGCTGTAGAGCAAGGCACTCACCATCCACGCCAGAGTTTTCAAGTGGCGCAGATCGCACACGCGACTGTGTTGACTCAATTGGTCGAATAGTTGACCATACAAATGGGTAGAGGTTGTCATGATTTTGGGTGGTTGTGTGGTAACTCCAGCCTCTCATGACTCTCTACCCTCTTCACTAATTTCCTCGTGTTTGTTGGGTTTCACCTACTTCTGTCAGGCAACCAGG
>NZ_JBJPHU010000085.1:0-30801 GCF_052939515.1 Phormidesmis sp. 146-33 | reverse complement strand
CATATTCCTGTCCTGTTCCCGTTTAGTGAAAGCCGAACTTATGGGTAATAGTCAGAGCTGTGCTGGGGGTTTACCCGATTAAATTAGAGCAGTCCTTGCAAGACCTTAAGAATCAGCTTCCTGATCCAGCAAGAGATTAATCAATTTTTAAGCTATGGTGGAAAAAGGGCGCTGCTGATTGGAGGGATGAATGCGTAGGAAGTGTTCATCTTTTCGCCCCCTAAATCCCCCAAAATTGAGGGACTTTGAACCTTGGGTTTCCCGCCGCTTTGGGGCAATTCATCCCCTGATTCAGCAACGCCGGAAAAAGCTGTTTCATTCTTTAGTCACATTTCCAACACTAAACCCAACACTAAACAGGTATCCCTCATAGGTCACCACTACAGTCTTGAACAACCTGCTGATCAGCAAGTGTGAGTCTCGAAACAGAGCAAATCATTACTGCTTAGGTAACCGCCAAATATAAATCCTTCCTGATTTACCATTTGGTGAAGCAATATTTGCCATGACTTGTCCATCTGAACTCAGGGCAATTGTGAATTGTGCAGCAGCATTGGATCGGTGAATATTGTCACTACTAAGAGAACAAATGAGTTTGCCGCTGTGACGATTCCATACTAGAATCCGATTGTTTAAACTTTTATCTAAACCTTTTGTAGAAAGGTTAGTTATCGTCAGCCCAGTTACCAGCACCTTATTGTCGGTACTGGAAGCTAAGAAAATTCCATTCTGGGAAGCAAACGAAGGTAAAGATACCGCTTGAATTTGTCCTTCTTTTCTACTTTGTAGCAATGCTTTGTCCTGCGGAGTTTCTATTTGAAGCTCTCTATTTCTTAAACTCCATACTTTGACGAGATTCTTACCAGAATCCATGATAAGAACAGAACCGTTGGAGCGATCGCCAGCAAATACTGGAAACTCTCCAAAAAAACTTTGAATGAATTTCCCAGTTTCTAGACTCCAAAGTTCGACTAAGTCTTTCTCATTTCTCTCCAGAGAACTTCCACTGATCGCAAGAAACTGTGCATCTGGACTGATGGCTACTGTTTTGATCCAAAGCCTTGTGTATAGTATCTTTTGCAAATAGATTGGACTTTTCAGAGTGCTAAACCGTTCACCTGGAGCGACTTCTTCTTTAAGAAAATTACTGTATCCTTGTATTCCAATAAGTCCACCCACTAATATCGTCACTAGCAGGAATGTAATACCGCGTCTTTGATTACCTTCAATAGCAGATTGGTTAGCAGAATCAATGTTCTGGAAATAATGGCAGACTATCGCAGCTACAGTAGTAGCAAAACCTAACTGAATAACTTGTACACTCCAGTTGATTGCGCCATTATAAAGGGTTCTTCCAGAAAATATTACAATCAAGGTAAATAGAACTATTGGAGCTAGTATTAATGCCGATCGTAAAAACAGAAATGACTGTGCGTTTGCACGAAGAATACAAATTAAATCTGGTATGATTGACGCAAACAAAAACGGAATAAAGGGTAGTGATAATAAAGTAAATGGCCCCAAATAAGAGAAGTGAAATAAGATAATTAACCCTACTAACCCTGCTACTATCAGCACACCCCAAATCATAAAGTTTCGCTTTTGTTGATTAGAACGTGCACTTGTAAGAGCTTGGGTAGTCATTACAAGCAAAATTCCGGCAGCAAGATACAGACTACCTGCGGCAGCACTGGGAGTAATTCCAGGTGTCAGAATCGATAATCCTGCGATCAGAATTATTCCCATTCCGACGATCGCTCCTGTCGTCCGAACAGCCCAAGTTGGTCGAGAACTAGTCACAATTAGTAATCCACTGGAGCTTAGAAGGAGAAAGGCACTGACAATCACAATTCCCAAAAGTACTGAATTTTCAGTATCTAACAAGTTGAGACTCAGAAACGGTGAAAAATACCAGAAGCCAATCAACGACCAGATTAATCTTGACAAAGTAGATGACATAGATGAAAAAAAGAGTTTTAATGTTTGCGTCTGTTGGTTTAGCTAAAAAAACGCTATTGTTGTGGGGAAGCAGCTTTCAGAGGAATGACTGAACCAACTAGAGGTTCTTGAGCGAAGTCCTCAGATTCAATGGTTTGTAAGAGCGATCGCCAGTCCGATCTCAGCTTCGAGTTTTGGGGGGATGACTGGAGTTGAGCCGCAACTTGCGCCAAAGCGTCATACCAAATATCGGGTGTGGCAGCCCTGATTTGACGTTCTCGTTCCGCAGTCAGTGCGACTCGCTGCACCATGCCGTTGACGGTTAAATCAGGCTGTGCGCCTGTGCCATTTCGACAGTAAAGCTGGAAATACCAGCGATAAGATTTTCCTTGTTGCAGTGCAGGCTGAGGTGGCAGCTTAACGCTAACAATTCCAGGCGTTTTCGGTAGCGTAAAACGAACTTGATAGAGGCGCTGTTGCTCTCCGGGCCAGGTTAGCAGAGTGAATTCTCCAAACTTTACTTGCTCGGCTGCAAACGGCACATAAAACAAAAAGGTTGGAGAATCTGTTGTGGTTAAAACAGGATTGGCAACCGGAAGCAATGCTCGTACCGACTGATTGAGCGAATTGCACAACAGTGGATCATGAGAACCGAGTCCTCCACCGGGTCGGGTGTCATTGGGCGGCGGGCTGGGCGGCGGAGCGGGTGGACGTTGAGCGATCGCCAAATCAGGATCAGGAACTCGATCGCGCAGCGCTCCCGGAACGGTATCACTCACTATTTGAGCAGATGAACTAGCCTGTGAGGTTAGCCCAACCACTAGCGCAATAGACATTATCCAGCAGTTGCCGTTCAGATTAGAATGACTCACGATCGTCCAACTCCCAATCGATAAGAGGTACTCTTATCTTTTACAATGATCTGCGCTGCGATTCCAGACAAATTATGAGACCGATTGCAGTCAGAAATACAGCGAACAGGGCTGGAATCAACGGTAGCCATCCCCCTTGACTGAGAACACTCAGACCTATTTGATACAGTCCGATCGCGAATAGTGCGATCGCCCCGCCTAACCACAACAGACGCGATCGGTTAGAGCAGATATCTCGTAGCCGTTTGACCAGGACAGCCGTAACAATGCTAATTCTAGAATATTTTCTTTGCTTGTACTAGATAAGACGCTCCTTGAAGTCTTAAAAAATCTCGGCGTTGCATAATGGAGGGATGAATGAGGGTATTGTACTATGCAGTGTCGATACTGTGGGTCTACTGAGGTTCGCCAGAACGGGAAACGGCGAGGCAAGCAAAATCACATCTGTCGCGCCTGCGGTCGCCAATTTATTGAAGGCTATGACCCACCCAAAGGCTACAGCGAAGCAACCAAGCAGGATTGCTTGATGCGTTACGTCAACGGCATGGGATTTCGCGCGATTGAGCGCTGTACTGGCGTGCATCACACAACGGTGATTCATTGGGTCAAGCAACTCGGACAGCAACTGCCGGATGCCCCACAGGAGTCGGAGATTCCAGAGGTGGGAGAACTCGACGAACTAGAAACCTTTGTCGGGTCAAAAAAAACAAAATGTGGATCTGGACAGCCGTGAACCATTTCCGGGCGGGCATTCTCGCTTGGGTGGTGGGAGTCACAGCGCAGAGACGTTCAAACCCTTGTGGCAGATTGTCTGTTGCTGGCATTGCTACTTCTATGTCACCGATGGCTGGAAGGTTTATCCCGGTTTTATTGAGGAAGGCGACCACCTTGTGAGCAAGACGTACATGACGAGAGTCGAAGGCGAGAATACCCGCTTACGTCACGACTTAGCTCGATTGCATCGCAAGACCTTGTGTTACTCCAAGTCGGTCGAAATGCTAAAGCATTCGCTGCGATTGCTCCTCCATTACCTAAAGTATTGGTCAATACCCGTACTCACTTGATTCATCCCTTTGTTCAGCAACGCCAAAATCTCAAGTGTAAGCACCTTTCACTGTGAATTAAATGGTTCAATAGTTAGAAAACTAATCACAGTAGAACTGAACGTATGCTGAGTCGATTTAAGCAGTTTCACAACCGCGATGTTGCCTTTCTAGGCTGTTTAGCAGATGTGAAACTGCTGCTTCATCTTTTTACAAATGAACAGTACGGTTATTTCGCAGATGAACTGTGAGGTGGAACCAAAAAACTGGACAGGCGAATAAGCTACACCCGGACAACCCATGATAGGAGTAGATTATGAGCCAAAACAAACGCAAACAGCACAGTAATCAAAAACCTGCACCTAAAAATCGTCGATCGAATGCGGGAACAACGAGAGGATGTTCGGGTGGAGAGTTAGCTTTGACTGCGCTTGCTTCTCGTAACTATATTGGACGATCGACTCTCTGACTTCTCGCGGAACGGTCAGCATCACCACTGGGCTGATGCGTAGTGTTTCATTGCAAACGGCAGTGAGATAGGGAAGCTGTGCGACTGAAGCCGGAGTGTTGAACTTGTGAAATTGGGCAAGTTCAGCTTGCAGCGTTTGATGAACCAAGGGATGACGATGAATCTGGTAGAGTGCCCAAGCGATCGCGCTGGAAGTCGTTTCATGCCCTGCAATTAGTAATGTGATTAATTCATCATGCAATTCTGCATCCGACATCGGTTGCCCGGATTCATCCTAAGCAGATATCAGCAAACTGAGAATATCTGAACCATAAGTCCGCATTCGTTCGCTATGAAATGGGGGCATCAATAAGCGCCGTTCTCGACGATGACGATGACCTTCCAGGGCAAAAATTGAGTAGTTGCTCACTAAAGGCTGGATCAGTGGGTTAGGTGGGGTAGTGATTTGCTTTGAGTCGCTGGTAAAGATGTTTCCAGAAGTCATTCATTCAGGCACAATCAGCCAGAGGTAAACGATGCAGGAATTTAACCATTGCGGTTGTCATCGGGATCAATCAATATGGTAATAGCATCAAATCCTTGCAGAATGCAGTTAATGAGGCTGAAGCGATCGCAAGACTGCTTGACACTCAGCATCGGTATCAAGTGCGATTGCTGCGAGATCAAGATGCGGGTTTAGAGAATCTTCGGAATCTGCTCAAAGCAGAGCTTCCTGAACTGATCAAGGCAAACAATCGATTATTGTTCTATTTTGCAGGACATTGCTCATAACGAATTCGCCAGTAGTAACCTGGAATTCTGCACGGGAGTGAACGAAGCGAAAGGCTTTAAAGCATGCCCTTGTGCAAAAAGAGTTTCTCGCTAGGTAAAGAATCTGCTTTACTTGCCTGAAGTTGGATCGTAGAGAACAACATTCTCTTGGTCGTTCGGATCGTTTCGCGCCACGAGTGCATGAGCAGGCTCAGTCGCACTGAGATTGTGAGGTTGATGTGGAACACCTGGCGGAATAAAGATGAAGTCACCCGCCTCGTTGATAACCGATTGTTTGAGTCCTTCACCATACCGAGTTTCGACCCGCCCTTTAATCAGATAAATCGCGGTTTCATAGTCGCGGTGGAAATGTGGTTCAGCCGTTCCGCCTGCTGGAATAATCACTAAGTTCATCGAAATTCCCTTCGCGCCAACCGTACTTCTAGAAATGCCAACAAAGTAAGGTAAGCGCTGACGAGTCAATATTTCAGTATCAGGGCGAATCGTTACGACCTCACTTGACATTGAATTAGGCTGTTCTGAGAATGAATTTTGTTGTGAAGTCATCAGCAACCTCTACTTTATGACTGAAGCTAGTTTGGATAGAGTACGGTTAGATATTTTGACTGCTTGTGCTGAGATATATTCATCGGGTTCGATCTTGTACAATCTAATTCCTAGAATCGTACATGCAGTCTCTCTGCACCAATGCCTGTTTATCTCTGGCGTATCATAGCTTAAGAACTCAGATTAGACATCGACAAAAATTGCCGATTTCACCGATCAGTTAAAGCGCATGTTTTAAACGACAATCGAAGCGGTAAAAAAGCTTCCCGGTTATACGCTGTAGATACACAAAAAACATAGCACCGAGAGAGCCACACGAGTAAATCTTATCCAAGTAATCCGAGTCCTGCTTAATACGAAGTGTTGAGAAATTGACTCCCCGAAGCAATGCTTAAACGAGTTGAGGCGACCTTTTCCGAACTTCTTCAAACCTTTACCCGAAGAAGTTCAGAATTTTTTAGCGGCTCTTCTTTCTAACTTAGAAGCAGACATGAGATCAAATCTTCGTTCTCGTTCATGCTCAAAGGAGAAACCGCGATGAACATTGCCACGAAAAAGTGCGTCATTCCATTATTCAGAACACCGACTGAGTATCAGGCTTATCGCATTAGTCCAAAGGCAACGAATCGATTAGCGATCGTATTTGATCCGCTGATCAGCCATCTATCTTTGACCTACTGCATAGAGATTTTTGATGTGGGTGGAAAAACGCCCCCCAATCGGCATCAAACAGCCGTGGAAATGTTTTTTGTTCTCAAGGGAGAAGGCAGAGTCACCTGCGACGGCAAGACGGTGGACATTCGCTCTGGAGACAGTATTCTGGTGCCGCCGACTGGAACTCATATGATTGAAAATCAAGGGGTGGGTCGTCTCTATACGCTGACCATTATGGTTCCCAACGAAGAGTTTGCAGAACTGATTCGGAGCGGCAGCCCGGTTGCCCTGGATGAGGAAGACATGGCTGTATTGCAGCGATCAGAGGCGCGCTTCGGATGACCGCAATTTACGCAGACACTCAAACTACACAACTGCGGCAATGAAGTCTTTGAGTAAGATCGCTTTCAAAAAATCCACCTGTAAATAATCCGGTGATTGGCAATGAGTCGAGGTATGAAAGGCTCTGCGTCTCGTCAAGAAGTATGATTTATCGCCGGAAATTTACAGGTGGGATTTCGTAGGGTGGATTAGCGTTAGCGTAACCCACTATTGTTAAGTCATTCGGAGGGGAATTAGATAGCGCTTAATGCACCATTTACGAAAGCGGCGATCGAACCGCTATTACAAAGAAGAGGTCAGTTTTGTCCTCCGATTAAATGCAACTGTAATACTAAGGTATTGGCAATAAACAGCGTTAATGCATGCGACAGCAAAGCTGCAAAATTGCACAAACTTCGGCACCCTATTTTCACTGAACCTCAACGCCCCATTTGCATGAAAATACGCAGAAGCGGAGCCTGTGGCTCATCGTCCTCAAAAAATCCGCCTGTAAATATTGGCGATGAATCGGGTTTTCTTGTTATACCTTCAGCTCGGCGGAAAGTGCATAACACCTTTAGCGAAAGTTAACTCCGATAATCCGGTCAACCATGTCAGTTTTATCATCGTCGTCCGGAAAATCTGTCACGATTGTGCCAAGTCGAACGTTAGAAAGAGACTTATCCTCAACGTAAGCAGATACGCTATCATTGATTCGACCAGCGACGGCATTAGGGTATGCCCCAATAGAAGCGCCACTTGTAAAATTGATGTACCAATGATCTTGGCTTTTGTCCTTTTGTGCCTCATCAAGTAGATCTTTGATTCTGTTCCATTTCTCCCTGACATCAAACAGACCTGCTATCACCACAATTGATTCAACCTTGTATTGGTCTTGCACCTTTATTAAACGAACTTTCTCGTTTTTAATCTCGAATGTTGTGTTATCTGGCCAAGCTGAGGCATCTATGCCTTTAGTCCCAGTACGATTGGGTCTTTCATCTAATCCAAAACGTCGCAGCAAAACAATTTTTCCACGAACATCCTTGAGATTAGGAATAGTATCACCCAAATACCAAAACTCCTTGCTGACACCTTGTAGATACGAATCAAAAGTAGCCTCGTATGTGCGTGTAACACCCTCTCCCTCTGTGTGTTCATTTTTCACAGACATCACAATACATTCGCTTTGATTTGCAGTTAGAAAAGCTGTGCATTCCTTGAGGACATCATCAAAATTTAAGCGTAGGTAAACTCGATCGTGATGTATGGCAAAGGCATTTTCAATGTGTCTGCACCGGATATCAAGAAACCTGATTCCAGCGTTTAACTGCTGTTCCAATGTTAAGCGCTGAGTTCTAGTTATAGGAGTTGCTAGTTCTCCAGGTTTTAAGGTGTATGTACAACTGTCGTGTGTGCCGGGAATGGTCAGTTCTGAAAGTTTCTTGCTATCTGGGATGCTTGCCAACCAATTGTGAGGCAACCAGTCTTCTTCTAAGCCTGGTATTTCTGGTCTTGAGTTTGGGTCATCCAAAATCTTTTTAATCGCGCGATGCAACGGAAAGTTGGTAGCCATGATTTTTTCTTCGTGAACTAGGATTGTAGTGATCAACAAAACATCAAATTGAACCAATGTTGTGAGCAACTGATTTCGAGCTATAACAGCTTGAATGGAACAGTCTCCAATTGCTCAAGATTGAGTCTGTACAGGCGCAGCAGAACGATCGTTAAAACTTGTCTAAATCGACTGCCCAGACCATTGCACCTCCCAACTCTTTTTCAATCAAATAACTGACTTTATAACCGAGTGATTTCTCATCGTCATAAGTCACCCAGAGTCCAGTCTTAGTGCTGTAGGCGTAGGGAGTTAAAGTAGGTTCGTCCCACCTCAGTACGTCGAGTTCGCCACTATCAATTTTCTCAAGGATTTCAAAGTAAGAGAGGATACCAGGGGTGAGTGTTGCTGGTCCTGCGGGTCCCGGTCCACTAAAGGGTTGTCCGAAGCCATCAGCAGGGTTTTCAACAACATAACTCCGTCCGTAGGTAGGCAACCCCAGCACAATCTTTTCTGAGGGAATATCCGCCTTCAGGTAAGACTCCACTGTATCTTTGATGTCAAAAATACCATCGGGTACGGAATCCTCCAGGAGGGGAGCGTTGGCTCCTGTTCCTACTGTGTTGGGATCGTCAAAAGCCCCATGATAGTCATAGGACATGACGTTGAACCAATCTAAATATTCACCGCACTCTCGCATCCATTGAAAGAATGAATCGCCCGTTTTGCTGCCTTTGGGTACCGCAGAAGAAGCGATCGTGATCAGAAAACCTTGCCCAGCAGTTTGACGGAACTCTTGCAGCAGTTTTAGGTAATTGTCATAATCGGCATCTTGACCCCCTCGTTTAGAGTCGCCGGGATATTCCCAGTCGAGGTCAATCCCGTCAAAGCCGTGCTTTTTGGCATAGTCAATCGCAGATTTAATAAACTGCGTCCTGCCACCCGCATCGGCTGCCATTTTGCTGAATAGTTGGCAGGTATAGGGCCCGTAGGGATATTCGGTTCCGGCTGACTCAGGCGTATCATCGCAAGTGTTAAAACTCCAGCCACCAATTGAAAGTAGCGTTTTGAGACTAGGGTTTTTCTGCTTCAAAGCCTGCAACGCTGGATACAGCACTTTTTCGTCGTTCCACTCCACGGGCTGAACGGTGTAGTCTCCGGTATAGCGTTGTTCTCCGGTTCGCTCTGGTGCTGGATCGATGCTCCAACTGACAAAGCCGAGCATCCCAAAGGCAAAGTTAATGTGTGTAAATAGCGAGGGATCAATTTGCTCAGGTAAGAATTTCCCTTCTTTGCGGTACTGTGCCCAGTTGCTGAAGTAAGTAATGAATTTGTAAGCCATTTTGGTCTTTCTCCTTGTTTCCGATGAAACTATGGTTGGCAAGGATTAAGTGGGTGCGTTTGGAATGTGATCATGCAGGAATTTTGCATGTCTTTTTCGATCGACTGAAATTGTCATTTGGCTAGAGCGGCTGTAGTCACTGCATCTGAACCAAAATACTGCTGAAGGTACTGCTCAACTTCTTTCAGTAGGTTCTCATCCTCTTCGGTGGCAGGGCTTACCTTAAATTCGCTTACAGCGATCAAGCTATCTTTGTAAGCGCTGACTGCGCGGAAAAGCGCTTTAGCAGCATGGTCACTACCCCCAAAGTCAGGCATAATCGCAACATTGGTTGATTCAAGTTCTGAGTAAGAACAGCCCAGAGACTTAGCCTCTTCAACAAATTCTTGAGCCGCTTCTTCAGTGCTAAAAGATAGCGAAATCCTCTGGAATGATGCAACGAGAGCCGTGGTTTTGAAGGTACTGAGGGACATTAGAGCGATCGCAATTACAGGATCGCCATTCGCAATGTGGATGATCATTTGAAATTCTTCCTACTTTCAAAAGTGATGACAATTAACTATGCGGGGCGACCAAAAACCTGAGTCCAGAACCGATTGGCATAACCAACGCCAAGATGCTGATATTGAGGAGCGAGGAGGTTTGCTCGATGTCCAGGAGAATTCATCCAAGAAGACATCACCTGCTCAGGAGTTTGCTGTCCCTTGGCAATATTTTCTGCAACTCCACTCCAGTTGTAGCCAGCCTTACGAACTCGCTCTCCCAACGGAGGTTGCCCCGGCAGTTGGTGACTCAATTGGTTGAACTTCACCATCCGTAAAGATTTCGACTGTCATGATAGAGTCTCCGTAATTAGGTTTAGTAGTATTGAACGAAAGCTGGAAACTATGGTTGGTAAGGATTAAGTGGGTGCATTTGGAATGTGATTATGCAGGAATTTTGCAGGGGACTTGATTGCAAGCTGAATAATTCGAGGCTATTCCACTGCCTGTTCTAAATGCTTCACGCCTTTGGATAACAAGGCAGTCGCCGCACGCTCGCTTCCATCCCTTCGAGAGATAGAGACCAGCGTGAGGGCGAGACGATTGGCTCCGCCAAGTTCCGAAGGATCGCCCAAGGTTGCGACACCAAGGGTCAACCCTTCGTCCATACCGGGCATGGCAACCGGAGCATAGAGCGCTGCAATCCGAATATTGCCGTACTGTTGAGCGATATCAACGCGACCCAGATTGCTGACTGTTAGATGAGAGGGATATTGCGATTGCATCTCTGCCATAAAAGCAGCGGCATCGGTAAGATGCGATATCGTAGGCTGTCGAAGTTTGCGTTCCTTGGTCAGTTGCTGGGCAATGTCGATTTGAGAAAGTTGAGACTTGAGCGATCGCGCAATCTCCCAAAACTCAGAACCTGTCTGAAGGGAATGAGAGGTCACACAAAAGCAGAAGTAAAGCCTAACGCCATCGGGCATCGGTAAAGATAACCGCGATCCTTCGGAGCTTCGCAGAGCGAATCGCACATTCACTGGATGGAGACATCGAATTGGATTGGCAACTTGCGGGGCGAGTGCAAGCAAAAATGCAGCACTGATCGCACCATGAACTGTTGTCTGTTCGGTTCGACTGCGCTCAATTAGTTGCTGGGTGAGGTCAGTCGAGAGGACAACGGGGCGAATGTGGGGGCGAGAACAACGAGACTGGGGTGGAACATAATCCGTCGGCTTCGGGATTCTGTCTGGGTAGGGTTCGCTACCCGGAAGCGCGGATTCGAGCGAGACTGCCGCAGATAGGTCTGATCGTTCAAATCGTTTGCCCTCCATCCCTTGAATAATATCTCGCATCAGATAGATAGCCGACAGTCCATCCGCGATCGTATGATGGCAAACCAAGATTAAGTCTGATTCAGTCTCCGATTGCAGCAGCACAACCCGGATTAGAGGTGCAGTCTGCCAATCTAGTGAGTGAGATAGTTCGCCTGCGACTTCTTGTTGCCACTGCTGATCATCAGTTCTCGCAACCTGTCGAATCGGAACTTCGGCATCGGCTTCAACAAATTTGGGATATCCCATTGTGTCGGTTTCGATGCGAACTCGAAGCAACGGGTGACGCTGCTGAACTTGCCTGAGCGCTACCCTAAGTTGATTGACGCTGAATTGTCCCTCCAATTTGGCAACGGTGGCAAAATCCAGCGGATGAAACTGGTTATAGAGCCAATATAAATGTTCAAAGGCACCTAACTCTCTTTCCATTACTATGCTTCTTCCGGTTAATAGATCTGTCGCAACAAGAACTAGTGATCTCAGAGCATAGATGCCTCTACCTAGTCAGGTATAACAGACAGCCTATGAGACAACCTCGGAACTTGTTCGGGCGACCTTCGCCTCAATACAACAGGGGTTTTACGTTAGATTTTCTGCACGAATCAGCTTCAGCAAGAATTCCAACCATTCCTCTGCATTCATCGCTGCCATATTGTCGAAATAGTAAGGTGAGCAATGGTGCAATTTCTGCTGTAATCCAAATGGTGATAGCTGCGCGATCAGGCAGATCGCTAAAAGACCGAGAAACGCCAATTCATAAGCCTGCTGAATCTCTAGGCAACCAGAATCAGTTCTTCAATTCGAGTTGGATTAGAGGCATTGCAGGAGCAAAGCCAGATGCTGGACGCAGCGTGTTAATGAAATCATCGTTCGCTCGATCGCTCAGAGTACTTAAGCGTAACTAAGGTTGATGAAGGGAATGCTCAATTGCTAAAACACCCTTTATCAGACCTGAAGAAACACTACATTGCCAAAAGAGAGTCAATAGAAGAACCCGCATCATTTGAGATCTCTGGAGAAGCCTGTCACGATGCTAGAGCGGGACATCTTAACGTCTGCGGCTCCGGACTGGACATCGAGCCGAATGGTGATTGAATTCAGCAGTTCATTGAGCTTATACTGCACCCCATAGGGAGTCGGAATCGGTTGTGTGAGTAGAGCCGTGACGAGATTTTTGTTGAGGATTTCCCAGAAGTCCTTTTCATTGGGATAGTTGACAATAAAGTTCTTGATAAAGTTACTAATCGGCACAAAGTCAGGATATTTGCTCGGATCGGGAACGCCAATCCCATCAACGTAGTCATAGCTGACCTTAATATCGGCAATGGCTTTTCCTTGATGTTCGATCGGGTAGTTCTCGATCGTAAATGCCCATCCTTCTCGCAGCTTAGGTTGAGTTTTTGTTTGAGGGTTCGGTTTAGAGAGTTGTGCAGGCAATTGTGCAGGCAATTGTGCTGATGCCATAAAAATGGTCATGACTGTCAACAAGAGAAAAGCTACCGCAACTCCTTTCAACCCGTTCAAAGTTCGACCAGAATTAGACAGGCTTTGGAACCACTTCATTCGTTTATTTTTCATAGAATTGAGTCCTTAGGTGACGATCGCATTTTTTGAGAATTTGGCGCGAATCAGAGTGAGTTCGCGCCATGCTATCTGGAGTGCTATTTCCGCAGTAATTTACAGATCAGCAAATGCCGAAACAGGCTGAGTTTGGCTGAACCGACTGACGTTTGTATCGAGGACGTTACCTCGGTTATACCCATAGCCAAACGAACCTCTGCTGCCTTGTTCCTGCAAGAATCGAGCACTCGATAAACCCATTGAGCCATTTACAGTAATAGGCTCCAATGTTGCTTGAGAAGACTGGAGAAGTGGGTCGTAAGGATCTCCTGTGGACGACTGAGCCAAATTACTCCGATTTCTAGGACATAAACCCATCCCGTCATCGTACACCTCCGTCTTAGGAGAGCCTGTCACGATACTAGAACGAGGAATATTAATCCCTGCTGATCCTGACTCAACATCAATCCTAACGGTCAACGAATCCACTAGCTCATTGAGTTTATACTCCACTCCATAGGGCGTTGGAATCGGTTGTGTGAGCAGAGATGTCACGAGATTCTTGTTGAGAATTTCCCAGAAATCCGTTTCATTAGGATAGTTAACGAGGAAGTTCTGGATGAAGTTGTTGATGGGGACAAAATCAGGATACTCCAGTGGATCGGGGACACCGATTCCATTCACATAGTCATAGCTGACCTCGATATCAATAACGGCGTTTCCTTGGTGTTCGATCGCATAATCATCAATCTTGAATGACCAACCTTCTTGTAAATCAATCAAATTTGCGGATTGAGCAGTCGGTGTAGACAGTGGTGCTAAGGATGATTTCATTTATCTCCTGAATCAATTTTTCTCTACTTGATTCAGTGGGTTCGTTTAGCAATCAGTTATGCACTACATAAACAATGGGTTAACAGCATCTATCCAGCTAATTAACTCTGCGTCAATGATCAGATCTAAAAAATCCACGTCCACCAATGATCTACTCTCAATAGACGTATTCAAAAATTAAATTAAGCAGAAAAAGATAGTAGAACGGAATTTTTACCGCTCACCATCGAATGAACATCTGATACGGCATCTCAAAATCTTCCGGGCTGCCAAAGAGGTTGTGCGATTGAGAAAAGATAATTATTCAGAGGTGAACAAGCGCCATTTGTGGGCTAGTTCGACTGCGATTAGGTGCGATTGAACTGCCCGTTTAAGCAGTAGAAAAACTGGAGGTGATGCTGATGTAAGCCCTCAATCTTGATAGTTCATTGCTGATAGAAACTGCCGCAAACCCGCAAGATTGCGCTCGGCAACTATCCTGGTGAGATCGTCCTCAAAGCTACGATCAGTAACGCTTGTAAATTTCTGGAAAGGTCTTGTTCTGTTGACATTGTAGATTTTCTTCGTGCTAAAGAGTGCATGTGTTACTGCTCTAGTGGGTGTTGCGGTAGATCAGTTATGCAATGCCCGCGTTTAGCGCTCTGCACAACTCCGAAGAAACCGCAAGTTCAAACAATTCTCCTGAATCAGTTCCGAATCCTTGAAAAGATAGAAATTTACGCAATGCCTGCATAAATCCTACATGGAAGCACCCACCTATTGAACAGTGGGAACATCAACTAGCCTCGCCGTCTTTTATTAGGAGTCTTTCATGGAACGGTATTTAGGTGCGTTTGAACATTGGTTTTGGCTCTGGGATCAGACCCATCCCTTGCAGTTTGCGATCGTCGCGAAACTCCAGGGGCAGTTTAGTCCAAACCAACTCGCGATCGCACTTCAGCAGGTTCAGCACCGCCATCCGATGCTTCGAGTCTGCATCGCCACGGATGAGATCGGACGACCGAAGTTTGTCGAAACTGATGGCGAAATTCTGGTGCGGTGGGTTGCAAGAACCGATGATCAGCACTGGCAACGAGAACTCGAACTGGAGATGACTCATTCCCTTGATTGGCAGATTGCTCCGCTGCTGCGAATGGTGCTACTCCAAGCGGGAAACAGCTCTGAACTCATCATTGTCTGTCATCACTCGATCGCAGATGCAACGTCCAGCATTTACCTGCTGCGAGATATTGTGCAAGCACTAGAAGGCAAAACTTTTGAGCCGTTTGACTTGTCTACATCATTGTCGTTGGAAGAAGCGTTTCCTCAGCTTGCACCTGCTCCAGAAGTTACGGGTGAGGCTGTTCATTATTCAACCGCTATTTCTCGTCGTCCCCAACCCCATGTTTGCAGTGCGATGCTCTCTGCCGAACTAACGCAGCAACTGATTGAGCGCAGTCGAGTCGAGCAGACAACCGTACACGCCGCAATTAGTGCAGCGTTCTTGCTTGCCTTGACGCAACAACCCTTTCGATCCAGTGATCCAGTGCAATGTGTGCATCCAGTGAATGTGCGATCGCACCTCTCCTTGTCGATGCCCGACGCGGTTGGGCTTTACGTCAATAGTTGTATGACGACTCATTCCCTTGAGCCAAATGCTGCATTTTGGGATGTGGCGCGATCGGTCAAATCCCAGCTTTTGCAGACCGATATTGCTGAACAACTGGTCGAGAATTCCCAAACTCGGCAAGCAACAATGGCAAACCTACCGGACACCACTGCGTTCGCTGAGATACTGAAGCAACTTACGTTTCAACTGGTGGTGACAAATCTGGGTCTAATTAAGATCCCACAACAGTACGACAAGATTCGGATTGAAGCACTTTATGCCCCCGCTGTTTTGTCCGGCAACGCTCCAGAACGAGTCGTGGGAGTTTCAACCTTGGGCGATCGCATTTCCCTGACGATTGTGTTTGCACCCCCTACTGATGTCGATCGTGCCGAGAGCGATCGTGCTGTCACTAACTTTCTAGCAGAAGGCGTGAAGCATGTAGAGGATGCAGTACTGGCTCAATCTAATATCAAGAAGGCTCAGTTGTCCTTGAATGAATAGATTGCTGAATTCATCATCCTTCCCCTCCATGGCATGGAGCTTGAGCGATCGGTTGAATGGATTGGGAAAAAATAAGGATCTCGAAAATCTGGCTTCGGGGGATGTCTTTGCAACAGTCTATCATTGCTCAAACAATCTTTTATTCCTGAATGATTTTTGCATAAGTTGCTGTTCTAGCTACCCACTAATAACATAGATCGAACCAACAGTTCCTTCGTTCATATCCACAGACAAAGGTATTCCACCATGTTGAGAAACTTAAAGACCCCTCTGAAAAGTATTACTGTTTTGTCTTTTATGCTTTTGGCTGCTCCTTTTATCAAACCTGATGCTGCACTGGCGGGTGGTTTTGCAGGCTCATGTGTAGGTGTAAAGCTTCCGAACCACTGCAGTCCTTCGCCCGAAGAAGTCCCGAATCCTCTAACCACTTCCACTTGATATGCTTGCAAGCGTGTTTTTTAGTAATTGTAATTGGATGTTTTGAAATGCGAATTCGTAATGCCTTTGCTACGTTAATGATTTGTATCTCATTGGCACTGACTGTTGCAATGAGTGTGAATGTACACAAAGCCTCAGCTCAATCTAGAGCAAATTGTCAAAGAGCGGCGACTGGCACGTATCTATATACGGCAAATGTTGGCAATTTGGGTTCGTTTCGCGGGGTAATCACGTTGACTCAAGATGGCAACATTTTTACCACTGCCTCAATTCAAGGTACTGGTGCTCCCCCCATTTCCCAACCCTTTGGCGATCAACAGGGCAGTTGGAAGTGTACCTCAGACAGAGAGACGATTTCCACAGTACTCAACTTCAATTACCCAACAGCGACATCACCTGGCTCAATTACCAGAGCTGATACCCGTGCAACGTTTGATCCAAAAGCCGGAACAATTCAAGGAGCAACCACAGGAAGAACGTTTGCTCTAACCGCAAATCCGCTTACAGAAGATGCCCCGATATCAGGGACATTCACCTTCAACGGGCAGCGTGTAGAACCTCGACAGTAAAAGACTACAGGCAATCTAGAGATGTCTTGACCCCTACTATTGT
The DNA here is from genome assembly GCF_052939515.1 of Phormidesmis sp. 146-33. NCBI lineage: Bacteria > Bacillati > Cyanobacteriota > Cyanophyceae > Leptolyngbyales > Leptolyngbyaceae > Phormidesmis > Phormidesmis sp. 146-33. The sequence goes on along the minus strand of NZ_JBJPHU010000085.1, from coordinate 13,938 downwards.
TTGGATGCGAACCTGTTCTAAACATTTATTGAGGGCTTTTTAAAGAGCATTTTGTGCCGCGCGCGAAGCAAGTTTTCTTATTAATTGCCAGCCTGCTTAATCGTTTGTCTTTGAAACCCATAGCTTAAATAGAGTGCCATTTAGCAGAGAATTTCAGTGCTGAAGTTCTCTGCTAGTTTGAGTTCTACGAAAGTGGATAGTACTCTCCAGAGATCCAGGGCTAATCTATCCATAAAAGAAAAACGGCAATGGGAGAGTTGTTTCCGTCTTCTTATGTCATGAGCCTCATCGACCATCTTCAGCAAATGAAGCGATAGGCTTCGCCCAAACTTTCTAAAGCTGCGACTTCTCCAGATTGATCGCAAGCTTCGCCCGAACATTCGCCTTTTCTACTTAATTGTTCGCCTTTTGGTAGGTTGCTAAAGCCGTTTGCCAAGCCACGATCGACCCTGGTATATCTCCCACCCGATACGGCTCAATGCCCTGCTGAAGGAGATCGGCAGGTTGAGCGGTTCCTGCGGAGTTGCGCTCTGCGCTAATCGCGACATAATCCAGCCATAAGCAAACGGTAAAACCTGCGAGAAATAGCAGGAAGCGGCGAATAGAGGAAAGGCAATGTCGGCTTATCAGAGTTAGCTATGGTAAATTCTTAACCAGCATAGTAACAAACTGTGATGGCTGGAGAAATGTCTTTATGAGCACTCGATGGAAGTTCAGTCAGGGCTGGGCTGCTGGACAACAGGCAATTCTAGTAGGAACCCTGTTGCTTGGATTCTGTCAAAGCAGTTTGGCTCAGATTGTGCCAGATAATACACTGGGGAGCGAAAGTTCTACGGCTGCGCCTGATATCAATATCCAGGGAGTGATCAGCGGTAGCTCCGCTGTTGCCGAAGGCATTCGCATTGAGGGCGGTGCGATCCGAGGTGCCAATTTATTTCACAGTTTTTCACAATTTAATATCGAATCGGGACGCGGTGCTTATTTCGCAAATCCAGCCGGAATTCAAAATATTCTCTCTCGTGTCACCGGGGCAAATCGGTCTGAAATTTTAGGACGGTTAGGCGTGTTGGGCGATGCGAATCTGTTCTTGATCAATCCCAACGGCATTATTTCTGGAGCGGATTCTAGCCTGGATGTCAGGGGATCGTTTTTAGCCACTACCGCGAATGCCGTGCGACTGGGAGATACTGGATTATTTAGTGCGTCGCAACCGACCACAAGTAATTTACTCAGCGTTAGTCCCTCCGCATTCTGGTTTAACGCCGTTGCAGCTTCACCGATCGTGAATCGATCGCAAGCACCGAGCTTGATTAATCAGCTTAATTCAAATGGCGGTTCTCCAGGACTACAGGTGTCAGGTGGTCGAACTCTAGCGCTAGTAGGTGGAGATGTGCTGCTAGAAGGAGGGAACCTGACCGCAGCCGGGGGGAAGATTGAGCTTGGCAGTGTGGCAGGAGTAGGTCAAGTGAGTCTAAGTCAAAGCGAAAACAGTCTTATTCTGGGGTATGACGCAATTAATAATTTTGGCAACATCAAGCTATCAAACGGAGCGTTTGTAGATGCGAGTGGATTAGGGGGCGGTAGCGTTCAGATTCGCGGGGCGCAGTTAGAGATGATGCAAAGCTCGAATATCCGGGCTGACACCTTGGGGGCAGAAAATGGCAAACAGGTAGGTATTGGTACGCACATCAGAGGTTGTTCTAGGTGGGGGGTCGGCGCTGAATGCTGATGTGATAGGAACGGGAACGGGAGGAGACGTAAGAATTGAAACGGGGCGGTTGTTGGTACAGGATGGAGCAGGGGTATCAGCTACTACTTACGGTATGGGCAAGAGCAACAACTTGCTGATTACCACCACCACCACCAGGTGGAAGATTGATCGATATCCCCACTGTTGCATCCGTCGCATCTATCGACTATCTTCGTCTTAGCATCCACGGTGTTCTCTACCGTATCTCCCACACGGTTGAAAATATTAGCTTTTGCAGGTGCAACTACCCCGATCGAAAGCAAGACTGCTAGAGGGATTAGAAACATTTTTTGCATGATGATTCCTTCGTTTACTAGTCACACGATATCGTACTAGTCACATTTTCACAAGGAGTTGGGGAGGTGATTCTATGCTGATCAAAAGCTGGTTTAGTCAATGCTGGCAGTGGAAAATTGGAAGACGGATTGCATTCGTCGGGACACTGCTCGTTGGAATCAGTCAAAGTAGCTTGGCGCAAATTGTGCCAGATAACACGCTGGGGAGCGAAAGTTCTACGGTTGCGCCTGATGTGAATATTCGGGGAGTGATTAGCGATCGTATTGAGGGTGGCGCGATTCGAGGCGCAAATTTATTTCACAGTTTTTCACAATTCAATATTGGATCGGGACGCGGTGCTTATTTCGCAAATCCAGCCGGAATTCAAAACATCCTCTCTCGTGTCACGGGGTCAAATCGGTCTGAAATTTTAGGACGGTTGGGCGTGTTGGGCGATGCGAATCTGTTCTTGATCAATCCCAACGGCATTATTTTTGGACAGAATTCCAGCCTAGATGTCAGGGGATCGTTTTTAGCCACCACCGCAAATGCAGTTCGATTAGGCGATTCGGGGCTATTTAGCGCCTCACAACCGTCTGAAAGTAACTTACTCAGCATCAGTCCCTCGGCGTTTTGGTTTAATGCAGTTGCGGCTCAACCGATCGTGAATCGATCTCAAGCGCCTAGCCTGATGGATCAGCCGAATTCAGCAGGTCTTGACCCAGGACTCCAGGTACAAACGGGTCGGACTTTAGCGCTGGTGGGAGGGGAAGTGCTGCTAGAGGGAGGACGACTGACCGCAGCACAAGGACGCATTGAGCTTGGCAGTGTGGCGAGAGTGGGGCAAGTCAGTTTGACTCAGAGTAGGAACGGCTTTGTGCTGGGCTATGACTCGATAAGTAATTTTGGCAACATTGGGCTATTTAATAGAGCGTTTGTGGATGCCAGTGGAGCAGGCGGCGGTGATATTCAGATTCGCGGGGCACGATTAGACGTGGCACAAGGCTCGAATATTTGGGCTGATACCTTCGGAACACAAAATGGCGGAGCGCTACTGATCCGTACAGCAGAAACGTTTCTGAGTGGAGATTCAGTGATTAGCGCTGATGTGACTGCCACCGGAACCGGAGGAAATTTAACAATCGACACCGGGCGCTTGAGCCTGCAAGATGGTGGACAAATATCAGTCAGCACTTCTGCTGATGGCAATAGCGGCAGCCTTGAGATTACTGCGGATGTGATCGAATTGATTGACCCTCCCATTAGTCAGAAGAGCACTGGTTTGCTGATTCAAACTGCTGGGAGTGGCAATGCTGGGGATTTGAGAATTGATACCGGGCGACTGCTGATGCGCGATGGAGCGTTGATCGTGCTCGGAACTGGAGGTGCAGGCAAGGGGGGGCGTTTGCAAATTACAGCGGCTGAGTCCATCGAGATCCTCGGTGGCAGTCGCTTGAATGCTCAGAGTCTTGGCAGTGGAGATGCACAAGATGCGACGATCAGCACAAGGCGTTTGAGTGTGCGCGATGGATCGCAGGTCTCTGTTAGTACTTTCCGTGGAGGCAAGGGCGGACGCTTGCAGATTAATGCGACTGAGTTGATCGAATTGAGTGGCGCTACCGCCAGTCGTCAGACGGTCAGTGGCTTGTTTGCTCAAAGTGAAGCCCGTGGAAATGGAGATGCAGGAGATTTGACGATTAACACTGGGCGCTTGATCCTACAAGGTGGGGCACAGGTATCCGTTGGGACTAGAGGTGCAGGCAAAGGTGGCAACTTGCAGATTAATGCGACTGACTCAGTTGAGGTGATCGGACGTTCAGCCGATGAACGATTTAGCAGTAGCTTACTCGCTCAGAGTGACGGGATTGGGGAAGCAGGAAACTTGAGAATTAACACCGGGCGCTTAATTGTGCGCGATGGGGCGCGGGTATCTGTCGGGACTTTCGGCGCAGGTAAGGGCGGCAACTTGGAGATTAAGGCTGAGTCAGTCGAGCTAATCGGTCGCCCAGGCGATAGTCAGAGAATCAGTGGCTTGTTAGCTGAGAGTGCAAGCAGTGGAAATGCCGGAAATTTGACGATCAACGCCGCGCGCTTGCTGGTGCGCGATCGAGCAAACATCTCCAGCCGCAGCACCGGAACAGGCACAGCAGGCGATATCGACATCATCACTCGCGATACTCTCCAAGCTAATAATGGCAGGATTAGAACTGATTCGACTCAATCTAGGGGCGGTGCTATCAATGTTCGGGCTGGTAAAGTTCGCCTATTCGATAACAGTGATATTACGACCAATGTCAACTCTGGTGTAGAAAACGGGGGCAATATTGTTCTGAAAGCTGGCTCCATCCTCGCGTTCGGGGATAGTGATATCCTGGCTTTTTCTCAGGATGGCAGAGGTGGAAATATCACCCTCGACACGAGAGCCTTTTTCAGCGAGAACTATCGTCCTGCGCCTCCTGGCACGAATCTTCTGACTCTCAATAACAACGATCGAGTCGATATCAACGCAACGGGGGTGGTCAGTGGAATTATCACCATCCCCGATGTCAGCTTTATCCAAAATAGTCTGACTGAACTTCCCGATACTCAAATCAATACGGACACCTTGCTAGCAACTAGCTGCATTGTGCGTCGCAATCAACCCACACAAGGCAGCTTCACGATCACGGGAACAGGCGGTTTACCGCAACGCCCTAGAGAGGCACAGGCATCCAGTTTTCCAACGGTTGAGATCGAAACTCTGCCTGAGCGCGAACCGACTTCCTATCGAGTTTGGCAAAAAGGAGACGCGATCGTTGAACCTCAAGGCGTTTATCGACTGCCAAACGGCAAACTCGTGTTGAGCCGAAACTGTCTTTAAGATGCGATGCGCAGATTCTAGTCACTCATTTTCATAACGAGTTGGGGAGGCGATTCTATGGTCATCAAAAGCTGGTTTAGTCAATGCTGGCAGTGGAAAATTGGAAGACGGATTGCATTCGTCGGGACACTGCTCGTTGGAATCAGTCAAAGTAGCTTGGCGCAAATTGTGCCAGATAACACGCTGGGGAGCGAAAGTTCTACGGTTGCGCCTGATGTGAATATTCGGGGAGTGATTAGCGGTAGCTCCGCTGTTGCCGAAGGCATTCGTATTGAAGGCGGTGCAATTCGAGGGGGCAACTTATTTCACAGTTTCTCACAATTCAATATTGAATCAGGACGCGGCGCTTACTTTGCCAATCCAATCGGAATTCAAAACATCCTTTCGCGTGTAACGGGGGCAAATCGCTCTGAAATTTTAGGACGATTAGGCGTGCTAGGTGATGCGAACCTGTTCTTGATTAATCCCAACGGCATTGTCTTTGGAGCAGATTCGAGCCTGGATGTCAGGGGATCGTTTCTAGCCACCACCGCCAATGCAGTTCGATTAGGCGATGCGGGATTATTTAGTGCCTCACAACCGACTGAGAGTAACTTACTGAGTGTCAGTCCCTCGGCATTTTGGTTTAATGCGGTTGCGGCTCAACCGATCGTCAATCGATCTCGATCTCAAAGCTCATTTAATCAGCCAAACTCACTGGATCAGGCTCCCGGACTTCAGGTACGACCGAATCGCACCCTAGCGCTGATCGGGGGAGATGTTCAACTAGACGGAGGACGACTAACCACCGCTGGAGGGCAAATTGAGCTTGGGAGTGTCGCTGGTGCAGGGAGTATGAGCTTAACACAAAGCAATTCTCGCTTTCTACTTGGGTATGATGCGATACAAAATTTTGGTACGATCGCGCTCTCCAACGAAGCATTCATCGATGCTAGCGGCGAAGGCAGTGGGGATATTCAAATTCGAGGAGCGCGGTTAGATATGACACAAGGCTCCAAGATTCGATCCGACACATTGGGCGCACAGAATGGTGGGGAAATGCGGATACGCACATCAGAAACAACCCTGAGAGAGGGATCGTTTCTGGCATCTGAGGTGAGCTTTTTTGGAACGGGAACCGGAGGAACCATCACGATCGACACAGAGCGCTTGCTGATGAGCGGAGGAGGACAGATATCAACGCTTACTTACGCGATTGCTCGCGGTACAGGAAAAGGAGGTAACTTGCAGATTAGTGCTTCTGAGTTGATCGAAGTGGGCGAATCTTCTGTCACCGATCCGAATGCCCTCTTATTATCTGCGACTGTATTTGCCGCAGATGCGGGAGACATAAGGATCAATACAAAGCGTTTGATTGTGCGTGATGGCTCACTGATCGTTACAAGTGCTAACGGTGAGGGCAAGGGTGGCAACTTGCAGATTAACGCTTCTGAATCCGTCGAGGTTGTTGGAGAGTCAACGTCTAGCTTCAGTCGCTTGTCTACTGAGGGTTTCATTGGAGACGCAGGAGATTTGAGGATTAATACGGGGCGCTTGGTTGTGCGTGATGGGGCAAGAGTATCAGCTAGTACTTTATTCACAGGCAAGGGTGGCAACTTGCAGATTAACGCTTCTGAATCCGTCGAAGTGAGCGGTCGATCAGCCTTTTATGGAGATGGCAGTATCTTGGAAGCTAGAAGTGATGGAGCTATAAGTGGTGGAGGTATCGGGGATGCCGGAACCTTAAAGGTTGACACGGGGCGCTTAGTTGTGCGAGACGGAGCGGTGATTTCTAGTTCTAGCTCTGGCAATGGAAGGGCTGGTAATGTCGATATTACAGCCCGCATTGGGCTACAAGCTATTAATGGCACGATCGAGACGCGCTCTAGTCGTTCTGCTGGCGGGACGATTACCATCAATGCTGGAACGATTCAACTGTTTCGCAACTCTGATATTCGCTCTGATGTCGCCTCTGGTGCAGATAACGGCGGAGATATCACGCTCACTGCGAACTCAATCGTCGCATTCAATGACAGCGACATTCTCGCCTTCGCTCGCAGTGGCAGAGGTGGAAATATTACGCTCAATACGCCCGCCTTTTTCGGTGAGAATTATCGTCCTGCTCCTGCTGGAACAAATCTCAATACGCTCGATAACAATCATCAAGTTGATGTCAATGCAACGGGTGCTGTGAGTGGAATCATCACTATCCCTGATGTCAGCTTCATCCAAAACAGCCTGACTGAACTTCCCGACACTCAAATCAATACAGACACCCTCTTAGCAACTAGCTGCATTGTCCGTCGGAATCAAGCGACTCAAGGGAGCTTCACCATCACCGGAAGCGGGGGCTTGCCACAGCGTCCTGGGGAGGCTCAAGCGTCGAGCTTTCCGATCGTCGATGTCGAAACACTACCGGTGGATGGCAAACCCACCAGTTCCAATCGTCCCTGGCGAAAAGGCGATCCGATTGTCGAATCTCAAGGCGTTTACTGGCTTCCAAGCGGGAAGCTGATCCTGAGCCGAAACTGTCCCTAGATTCAATGGATTCAATACCGCAGATATCGCGCTTGCGAGAGCCGAAGGCAACGCGGCTCCAACGCGCTACTACAACACCCTTAAACCAACGTCGTTTAGAAGAAGCCTTACTTACAACTCGACCCACTAATTGAGCAAGTGAATGCCGAGTTAGTCGCAGGCAGCACGCTACGCAATATCTTACGAGTCGATCTGAGAGAAGCACCTGCATTTCGGGGTGCGATCGAAAACAATCAATCCTCCAGTCTCGGTTCAATTCAAGGCAATCTAGAAGTCAGTCAAAGTAATCTGCCGGGATTGGGCGATAGCGTTTCTTTGCACCAACCTGAGTGCTACACCTCAGCAGAGCGTAGAATGGTTTTGCTATGCGGCTTAATGGATAAAGTCGAGCTTAAGAATGTAACTGCCTTCCCAATTACTCATTAGGAGTTTTCGTCTTTTGAATCTTCTCTTGGATGGTTTCGGTTTCGCCAATTTCATAAAGACTAATCAAACCATTCTCGATGGTGAAGATTTGCTCAATTGTTGTATCCACGAGCAAATTGCCTTGCAAATCTCTGACGACCTGATGAACGGTAACAACATTTCGATTGTGTTCATCCGTCTCGAATTTTAAGGTTTCAAGCTGCACTTGAATCACCTTATATTGATTCGTCCAGTATTCGCGCACTGCGTCGCGTCCATAAACGAAACCGCCTTCCACCCCGTTCGCCCATTTCACATCCGGGTGCATCACCGAGATGATGGTTTCCAGATCGCCTTTGTTGAAGGCTTCGTATAAATTTTGCAGAAACTGCTGATTTGAACTCATGATTGTTTACCATTCAATACAAATGTCATTGAAATAAGAAAGCAGCCTAATACCAAATTCACTAGTTACTGATACAGATCCTCGCCCCCTAAATCCCCCATTTTGGGGGACTTTGAAACGGCTTCCCTGATGGGGTTTTTTCAAATCTGAGAGATAGAAATCGGTTAATTAACTGATTTTTTATGAGTATCATTTGTTGGTTGATTTGGTATAACAAGCTGATGACCCTTGACATCGACTTTGCCGGACTCACGATCGTTAACCTGAAGCACTTCCACGTAAGGATCGAACTCAGCCCACTGATGCGTCCAGTAAGCACGGATGTCTTGTTTTCCGACGACTCGACCGCCTTCCGAAGCCTTTGGTCAACTGACGTTCTCACTCATCAGAACGTGCTATCAATGTCTTGCCAATTAAACGCAGAGTAAGCCTGAGCCATCAATGTTTGTGTATTCATGATTCTCCTTTGAGTGAGGTAAGTGTATTATACACATATTTTGAGAGATGCCTCTGGCAAGTTCCAAAATTCATCATTTCAAACCTTGCGCCTCGACTACACGTTGCCCCCAGGGGTCTTGTTAAACCCGTCGGCAAGCATTCGCAGCAACCGGACGAGTTGGTCGAAATCATCGCGAGACCAACCCTGGAATAGCGTCAAAGCGATTCGTTCGCGCGCTTCATCTATGGCATCTGTCGCAATCTTGCCCTTCCGCGTGATCACCGCTTCCCGAATTCGTCGATCCGCAGAGTTAATCTGACGGCTTACCAAACCGAGTTCTTCTAGCCGTGCAACTTGCCGACTAAGGGTCGTGTAGTCACGCCCCACGCGCCCCGCAAGGTTCACCACGCCGATCGGGCCCAACTTGGCAATCAGCACAAGAGGCGTGAATAGGGCTGTTTCGAGGCTCAACCCTGCCATCTCAAGCATTGCTTGATCAAGTTCGGGACGATTCATTGCGCCAACGATATCCAGGAGGGAACGATGCAGCCCTGGGAAAGCCGACTTGATGTGTGTACTGCACACCTCCTCTAATGACATTCGATCGCTTCCCTCAGACATCATGGACACCCATAGATCAGCATCTGGAGAATGGTGGCAACAACTTTGCTGCCTCATCACAGTCTTTTAAGATCCATCCTCACTATAAGCTTATCCTTGATCTGGAACGTCATCTCAAATATGCCTCTTGAGATAACGGAACCGTCTAGCGCATAGACAACTTGGTCAATGCGAACCGCGCTTCTCTCTTCTGAGAGATCACTGATTGCGACGGGTTCATCGTGCGGGCGAGTTTTCGCCCACTTTTTGAGCCAGTACGCTCGGACTGCATCTTTGCCGTGCAGCCTGACATCATCTCCTGTCCAATCAACATCGTCGCTTAGGAGAGTGAGCAATTCGTTGGCATCCTGTCGATTGAACGCCGCGTAACCCTGCAATATTAAATCTTTATGCCTCGAATTCATCATGGCTCCGTTGCTTTTGCTCGTGTTTGGTTTACTGATCTGTAAGACCAAGAGCTATCATATCGAACATACCTCTGGGCATGGGCAGCACCACTTAGCCTCGTGGTTGCTCACCCTCAATCTCTTGGCGTTTCTCTTTCACACGGTTTGACATTTCGTAGACAATTCCTATTAGCAGATTCGTCAGAAGCGAGGGACACGCAAGGATTCTTTCAAGATATCCTCGCACTGACCAAGTACTGCTGGTTTGAAAGTTGGCAGCATCTGCTTGATTTCATGCTCTCTGACTCCCCGCCTGCTCAAACGGCTGATTCCTCGTAGTTTTTGAATTTGGAATTGCTGGGAATCGCTGCACAAAAGATAAATTTCTATACCCATCAATGCGAAAAAGGACATTGATGTTGCTGGCTCGAAGTCTGAACTGTCCAAGGCGCAGCCTGTGGAAAGAAGTTCGGTTTGAGGCAAACATCGTTCATGTCTTGATGGAAGACTTCTAAGCTAGACGCAGACATCGGCGGCACAATTCTGCCCCAATCCGCAGGCACAATCCGATCCGCCTCTGCTTCTCTCTGACAGTGTTGCATAAACTGAGCCGATGCCGTATGGTGATCGACGATCGACACCCCAGAGATGCTAAACGAATGCAAAACTGCACGATTCAATTCCAGTAATGCTCGATCTTTCCACAGTGAGAGCTTTGATCGCGTATTTATTCCCAATCGCTCTGCGATCACGGGCAAAAGATTGTACCGCTGTACATCGCCAAAGTTACGCGCCGCGATTTCAGCGCTCATATACCAACCGCTGAAGGGAGCACAGGGATAGGAGATGCCGCCAATTTCCAAGCGCCAATCCGATACTGCTGGAAGCGCGTGCCATTTCAGTTCGAGTTCTGCAAACCAGTCATAGTCAGGATGCAGGATGGGAACTTCCATAACCGCTGCTTTGGGTAATTCAAACCACTGCGGGTTTTGTCCCGGCATCTGAATAATCAACGGCAGAATATCAAAGCGAGTCCCTTGTCCCTGCCAACCCAAATGCCGACAAATTTCGGTCAGTTCGATTTGAGCCGGATCACCTACGATCGTGCCATCGGCGTTGCGATAGCCAGCATAGCGAATTAACTGCGAATTCCAAATGCGAATGCCTGCTTGCTCCGGTTGGCTGGGCGCAAAAACACTGATTGTGGATTGAATATTACCGCCGTTTGTGGAGAGTTGAAGGTGTTCAACGATCGCCTCAAAGATTTCTGTTGCAGTTGTGAGATGCCGCAAATCTCGCACATTGAGAGCTTGCCAAAAAATGCGCCCAATGCAGCGTGAACTATTGCGCCAAGCGACTTTTGCACCATAGTTCAATTCTGCTTCGGTCTGCCAGTACGTGCGCGATCGCCGATAATCTGCGTATATCTCTGCAAGTCGTTCTTGCAACTGTGATTCTGGCAGCGATCGCTCTTGATGCAGCAATCGTAGATAGTCGATCGCTTCGAGCAACAGAGTCGGCAGCGATTCTGCCAATTCAAGCTGTTCCCGTTTGGTGAACTGAAGTGAATCACGAAGTTCCATCAGAATTAGGAATTTTTAGATAAAGGGGCAAGCGCTTCAACCGATGGCGCAACAGAACGCTGAGGTTCTTGTAGAAAAAACGCGCACAAGCTGGCACAAATCAAAGCGATTACACCCATGCTGTAAAACAAGGTTTGAGCATTGCTCAGGCTATAGATCAGCAAATAAATCACTCCTCCGACATTGCCATAAGCGCCTACACTACCCGCAATTTGCCCGGTGACAGACTTGCGAATCAGTGGCACAATGCCAAAGGTTGCACCTGCGCCAGCTTGCACAAAATAAGCACAGAACATGGTGATCGTGATCGCAGCCATAAGATTTGAGCGAGCATCGAGTCTGCCCATCAGTAGATATCCAATGCCAATGCCGATCGTTACGCCCGTCATCGTCCATTTGCGACTGCCAGAACGATCGCTAATCAATCCACCACTTGGACGAGAGACTAAATTTAGCACTGGATAAGCGGTAGCGACCATGCTGGCAACGACGGCATTTAACCCAAAGGTGTGTTCAAACCAGGTTGGTAGAACTGATAAAACCGCAATTTGAGAGCCAAAGTTAGTGAAGTAAGTCAAGTTCAAAAGCGCAATCTGCCGCACCTGATAGCGTTGTTCAGGCGGATAGGGCTGAGTCGATCGTAGAAAGTTTGCACTCAAAGGATTGAGCGATCCCACAACCTCGCGATTGACTTGCCAAGCTTTGTAAAATTGAACGATGTACAGCAGCCCTAACAAAATCCAGATTAGCTCGACTTGTACAATCGTCAAGAAATGAACATTGCTTTGAGCCAGTGGGTAAGTCAGCAGCCCTAGCGAAACCAGTAAGCCCAAATCCAACAATGTCATTGCCCAAAAACTTCGCTGGCTCGTGACTTCTAATCCGCCATGTCGCTTGGGACGCTGGTAAACTTCGCCAGGAGGCGTGTCTTGAGTGCAGCGAAAGTAAATTCCGCCATAGATCGCAGTGATGATCCCAACCAACACGATCGCCATGCGCCAGTTAAGCGTTCCTCCAGTTATGTAAGCACTGACGATCGCTAAAACAGGTAACCCAAATACAGCCGCCGCCGCACCAAAGTTTCCCCAACCGCCGTAAATGCCTTGCGCTAAACCAATTTCTTTTGGCGGAAACCACTCGGCAACCATGCGAACACCAGCCACGAATCCGGCTCCGAGAATGCTATTTACTAGACTCGCCCAAACGAGTTGGTTAAAATCGCGAGCAGTCGCAGTCAGTAGACAAGGCACGATCGCAAAGATCAGCAATCCTGAAAAGGTGAATCGAGGGCCATAGCGATCGAGTACCATGCCAATTCCAATCCGAGCGGGAATCGTTAAGGCTAAGTTGCAAATGGCTAGGACTTTCAATTGTGGCGCGGTGAGCGAGAGTTCGCGCTGAATTGTGGTAGCAAACGGCGCAAAGTCAAACCAAACTAAGAATGAGAGAAAAAAAGCAAGCCAGGTAAGGTGGAGAATGCGATAGCGGTCTTGAAACGAAAATAGATGCTGAAGCATCGGTAGCTCCTTAGAACGAGTTGTTCGATCGCAATTAGGCGATTCGATCGTTTAAGTTGTGAAGTCTGGGAGTGGGCAGATGGATGTTCAACAACTAGAAATGTTTGTCACAAAGTACACCGCTACTTGCCTATTCATCTAGTGGGTTTGGCAATGCGTTGGTTATGCAAGAGACTTGTTGGGTAACAGGACAAAAAACCCTCGAAACTCAGTCCAAGTGGGCGTTTCAGTGATTCTCGCCAGAAATTCTTGAATCCTGCTCTGAGTAAGCGTTCCAGCGATTTTTCTTGCTATTTCCCAACGGGTCTAAGAATTGCTCAATTCAGGTGACGCGAATGTTCGAGCGAAACTTGCGGTTCCTTCGGAGTTGCGCCTTGCGCTAGTCGCAGTTCTCTTTAGTAGACCATAGAAATTGACAGCGACCAACTTCGACACGATTTCTCCTTTGCTAGAATGATAAAATGTTCGACCAGCCAACGACGAAGAGAAAGATCAAGTTGAGCGTCCAAAACAAAAGGAGTAGCCAGAGTAGACTGTGAACGATACGCTTGCTGCTCCTTTGAGCGCCCATTTCTAGCACTTGGCGACCTTGCCAGAGTTGCCAGAGCCGAAACACTGTATAAAGCGTTCCGATAATCACAAGTAGACTGCGAGAGAAAAATTGACTACAAATCTGCTCGGTTAAAATTTGAACCACCAGTACTAAAAGGTAAAATCCAAAAACGGTTCGTCTTTCTGGGGAACGCCACCCAGTAGCAAAAGCAAAGCTGGGGAGGAGAAGTCCAACTGCGATCGCAATCTGAATCCAAACTCGTACAAAGTTCTTTTCTGCCTGACTGTAGTTGGGTTGTGATTGAATAGGCAGGATATTGGCTCCAATCAACCAACCGCTCAACAGTATTAGCAGTGTTGCACTAAAGATAAACAAAAAGACAGTTTTCCAGGTCATAAGAATTACAGTGTGTTCAATGATGTCTACAACAAAGCAGCAATCTCGACCCAAATAGGGATGTTAGCCGTCAAACTTCAAGGTGTTAGTTCATTCGGAAGCAGACATTCAAAAAGTATTGTGACAGATGGAGGTCGCATGAGCCGTTTTACCACCAACATTCAGCAACAGCCACCACAGTGTTCTGCCTCGCGTCGAAATGTTCTCATTGTCGGAGGTGGACCCGCAG
>NZ_JBJPHU010000282.1:0-1330 GCF_052939515.1 Phormidesmis sp. 146-33 | reverse complement strand
CGGGTTTGTCAAATAGATTGTGTCAAACGTGAAGGTTAGGTTGGAAAACGATCCTCATATTCGATCGCGAATCGATTCAGCGCAGGTTTCCAATCGCGGATCGGCATCGTCCACTTTTTGGCGATATTCTGGATCGCAAGGTAAACAACTTTAAGAGCCGACTCATCGGTGGGAAAGGAGCGATGGTTTTTCAGCACTTTTCTGAGGGTCATGTTGACCGACTCAATGGCATTGGTGGTGTAAATCGCTTTGCGAATCTCTTGAGGAAAGGCAAAGAAGGGAATGATGCGGTGCCAGTGATTCAGCCAGGACTTGCTAATGGTCGGGTACTGTTTGTCCCACTTTTCGGCAAAGGTCACAAGATTTTGTTCTGCCTCTGCTTCGGTGGCAGCGGTGTAGATCAGTCGCAAATCAGCAGCAACGGCTTTGCGGTCTTTGTAAGACACATAGCTGAGGGAATTTCTGACCATGTGGACAATGCAAAGCTGTACCTGGGTTTGGGGAAAGCCCGTCTCCACCGCTTCAGGAAAGCCCGTCAGTCCATCCATACAGGCGATGAAGATATCCTTAAGTCCTCGGTTCTGCAACTCCGTCAAAATCGACAGCCAGAACTTAGCCGATTCATTCTGAGTGATCCACATGCCCAGGAGTTCTTTAGTGCCTGATAGATTCACCGCCAGGGCAAGATGGATCGCTTTGTTGGTGACTCGTCCATCAGAGCGCACTTTGACGACCAGGGCATCGAAGTAGACAATGGGATACAGCCGATCCAGACTGCGATTCTGCCAGGCTTTGCGTTCCTCTTCGATGGCATTGGTGACGTTGGAGACCAGCCCCGCTGACACCTCTACCCCATAGAGTTCTTGCACTTGTGCCTGGATATCGCGGGTGGTCATGCCACGGGCGTACAACGATAAAATCTTGTCGTCGAACCCGTCGAATCGGGTCTGTCCCTTCTTGATCAGGATTGGCTCAAACTCGCTTTCTCGATCTCGTGGAACGCCGATCTCCGCTTCGCCAAACTCGCCTTGAATGGTCTTTTTACTGTGACCGTTGCGCCGATTCCTGGTTTTTGTTGGGTTGTCTGAGCACGATCGTTGATTTCGTTGCTCAGCTAAATGCGTTTCCATTTCTGCATTCAGACAGCGTTCCACTAAAGCTGTGGTCAATTGTTTGAGAATTCCGCTGTCCCCCATCAAATCGGCTGGATTTTGATATTCTTTGAGCAGTTCATCCAAAAGTTCGGGTCGAAAGGTCATTTGTTGTGTCTCCAGTTCATGAGTTCATTAGATCTTATTTCTTCCTTTGACACAATCTAATTTACAGTCCC
>NZ_JBJPHU010000084.1:0-31185 GCF_052939515.1 Phormidesmis sp. 146-33 | reverse complement strand
AGTTAATCGAACTGATCTTACTTGACGAGCAAACCCAATCTCTATTTTTGATCGGGGCTTATCGAGATAACGAAGTGACTCCGACGCATCCATTCATTTTGACACTAGAGAGCCTGCGAAACCAGGGAGCAATCCTTCAGGACATCATTCTAACCCCCTTGACATTGGAATCGTTGAGCCAACTGTTAGCTGAGACACTCAATCACACTCCTGAAACGGTTCATTCCCTCGTCCAAACTGTGGCGCGTAAAACTGAAGGCAATCCCTTCTTTGTTGGTGAATTTTTGAAACTGCTGTATGACGAAAATCTGTTGACCTTTGATGCCCAACAATTGAGATGGCAATGGAGCTTGGCTGAGATTGACGCTCAAGATATTACGGATAATGTAGTGGAGTTGCTGCTGCATCAGTTGCAGAAATTGTCGGAAGCAACCCAGCAAATTCTCTCGATCGCGGCTTGTGTTGGCTCTGAGTTTGATTTAGAGACCTTGGCGATTGTGTGTGAAGAATCCCCGAAAGCAATTTCTCTGAATTTGCTAGCAGCGATTCAAGCTGAATTGATTCAACCTCTCTCTGAATTAGATGAGAACTTGTTCGTTCAAGCGTATAAGTTTTCGCACGATCGCGTGCAGCAAGCCGCCTACGCCTTGATTGATGAGTCTCACAAACAAGTGGTTCATCTGCAAATCGGTCGTAATCTCCTCGAAAAAACGTTACCAGAACAGCGATTAGAGCGGTTGTTTGAGATTGTCGATCATCTTAATCATGGAATTGAGATTGTCTCTGATCAAGCCAAACGTCATGAGATTGCTCGATTGAATTTAATGGCAGGTCAGAAAGCAAAAGGAGCGATCGCGTATAGTACGGCAAGCAACTATTTAACGACAGGGAGACAATGGCTAGAAGCCTCTAGTTGGCAAACAAACTATGACTTGACCTTAGCGTTATCTGTAGAAACAACAGAAGTTGCGTACTTGTGCGGCGAGTTTGAACAGGTAGAAGACTGGGCAGCGATCGTTCTGCAAGAAGCTAAAACGGTTCTTGAAACTGTAAAAGTTTACGAAGTCAAAATTCAAATCGACATGGCGCAGAACCAGCCATTAAAAGCAATCAATACTGGATTACAAGTATTACAGCAATTGGGCATCAGTTTTCCTCAATCGCCCACTCAGTTAGATGTTCGCCTTGAATTGGACACAATCACATCCCTCTTAGGTGAGAAACCGATTTGGGACTTGATCCATTTGCCGAAAATGACCGACCCAGACAAGTTGGCGGCGATGCGAATCTTAGCCAGCCTCACTGCTGCTGCCCATATTGTTGCTCCCAATTTGCTGCCGCTACTTGCATCTAAACAGGTCAACTTGTCAATCCAGTACGGCAATGCACCTGTGTCTCCCTTTGCGTATGCCAGCTTTGGATCAATTCTTTGTGGAATGGTCGAAGCCATCGAGTCTGGCTACGAGTTTGGTCAGCTTGCTTTAGAACTGCTGTCACAACTGAATACCCATTCAATTAGAGCGAGAACATTGCTGTTCGCAAATTTCTTCATCATCCACCGGAAGAAACATGCTAGAGAATTGCAGCAATCATTCCTAGAAGCCTATCAAAGCGCGCTAGAAATTGGGGATTTGGAGTTTGCTGCCTATTCCGCTCACGCTTACTGCCGCTACTGCTGGGCGATTGGAAAGGGACTCGTGGAACTTGAACGTGAGATGACAACATATAGTGAAGCAATTCATCAACTCAAAAATAAGGGGACACTCATTTGGAATCAAATAGATCACCAGTCTGTCTTAAATTTGATGGGACGCTCGATCAGTCCAACCTGTCTCGTGGGTGAAATCTACAATGAGGAGCAGGGGTTGTCACAATACGAGGCAGCGAATGTTGGAAACGCGATTTTTAGCGTATCTTTTAACAAACTTTTCCTGTGCTATCTATTTTCTGAGTATGCTAAGGCAGTTGAAAACTTAGCTCTAGCAGAACGTTATTTGATTCAAGCAATATCGGGTCCCTTTGAGCCTTTGTATTACCTCTATGATTCTCTGGTAAGACTCGCAACACACTCTGAAAGTAACGCTCAAGTACGAGAGGAAATTCTTGAAAAAGTCGCGATTAGCCAGGAGAAGATGAAGCGATGGGCAGATCATGCCCCCATGAATTATTTGCACAAATATCACCTAGTTGAGGCAGAGAAAGCGCGAGTTTTGGGTCAGTTGCTTGAAGCAGAAAAATTCTATGAACAAGCGATTCAAGGAGCCAGAGAAAATGAATATATTCAGGAAGAGGCGTTAGCCTACGAATTAGCTGCAAAACATTATCTAGCGCGAGGTCTGGAAAAATTTGCCCAACTCTACATGAAGGAAGCTCACTACTGCTACGAAAGATGGGGAGCGATGGCAAAAGTCAAAGATTTAGAAACTCGCTATCCGCAGTTCTTTCCTCAATCATCGGATGTGACTTACACGCCAATCCATGCAACTTCTGGAATTACTTCTACTCGATTGGACAGCGCATTCGATTTAGCGACAGTACTGAAAGCATCACAGGCAATTTCGAGTGAAATTGAACTCGATCGGTTGCTTCGTTCCTTGATGCAGATTTTAATCGAGAATGCTGGCGCACAAACTGGAAGTCTGATTTTAGAAAACTCAGGAGAATGGACAATTGAGGCTGCTTGTGAACTCAATGATAGTGAGAATGTCTGTACGACGCAAGTGTTGGAATCGATGCCAATGGCGAATCGTTTACCCGAATCGATTATTCAGTATGTGATTCGGACTCATGAACCTGTGATTTTGAATGATGCGACTCATGAAGGTAATTTCATCCATGAGCCATACATTCAGCACAACCAACCGCGATCGCTGCTCTGTTTACCGTTGCTGAATCAAAGTAGGCTTGTTGGTGTGTTGTATCTGGAAAATAAATCAGCAACTGGGGCTTTTACACCAGAGCAATTCTCCGAAGGAGACGCTACGCGAACGCAAGTCTTAAACTTGCTATCCACTCAAGCAGCGATCTCAATTGAAAATGCCAAACTCTACTCAAAACTACGGACCAGTGAAAGCCGGATGGCTCAGTTTCTGGAAGCAGTTCCGGTGGGGATTGGCATAGTGGATGCGGTGGGTCGCCCGTATTACTCCAATCAACGGGGAATTCAGTTAATGGGTAAAGGGATTGCTCCTGCTGTGACACCAGATCAATTTGCAGAAGTTTATCAACTTTATCTGGCGGGAACAGATCAAAAATATCCCATTGAGAACCTGCCAATCATGCGGGCGCTGAGCGGCGACTGCACTACAGTTGACAATATAGAAATTCACCAAAATAATGCAACTACTCCAATTGAGGTGTGGGGAACTCCTATCTTTGATGAACAGGGCAATATCATTTATGCGATCGTTGCCTTTCAAGACATTACCGAGCGCAAACAAGCTGAGAAACTGCTAGCTGATTATAACCGCACTTTAGAACAACAGGTCGCAGAACGAACAGTAGCGTTGCAGGCAAGTGAAACTAAGTTCCGCAATATCTTTGAAAACTCGCAGGTCGGCATCTACCGATCCCGCCTCTCGGATAGATTACTTCTCGATGCCAATCAACGCTTTGCCAATCTGTATGGCTTTGACTCACCAGAGGAGATCATTGGGATTGAACACACCGCAGACTACTATGTCAATCCCAGCGATCGCCAACAATTCCTTGAGTTGCTGAAGCGGGATGGGGAAGTGCGAAACTTTGAAGCCCAGATGCGGAAACGAGATGGGACATTGTTTTGGGTACTTTTCTCTTCTTATCTGAATGCAGCCGATGGATACATCGAAGGGGTGGTTGTAGATATTAGCGATTGCAAACGTGCAGAAGTCGCTCTACAAACGAGTGAAGAACGACTACGCTTAGCATTAACCGCTGCAAATCAAGGACTCTACGATACCAATATCAAAACTGAAGAAATCGTGGTCAACTCAGAATACGCTTCAATGTTTGGATACGATCCAGCAACATTGCACACAACCAAAAACGAGTGGATTGAGAGTGTGCATCCTGACGATAGAGAATCAGTGGTTGCAGCTTACCATGCTTGTACTACTGAAGAAGTCCCCAACTATCAAGCAGAGTTTCGCCAGCGTACCCAGGATGGTCAGTGGAAATGGATTCTTTCTGTCGGCAAAGTTGTTACCTGGAATGAATCCGGTGAACCCATCCGAGCGTTGGGAGTTTATACGGATATCGACGATCGCAAACAAGCAGAAGCGGTGTTGCGCCAGTCCGAGGCTCAGTTTCGAGAACAGGCAATCCTCTCTGCTTTTCGTGCCGATGTGGACAGTGCCCTTGCTCAAAGTGATAGTTTACCCTTGATGCTGCATCGCTGTGCAGAAGCCGTTGTGAAGTACTTGAATGCGGCATTTGCTCGAATTTGGACAATCAATAAAGACCAGAATGTTTTGGAGTTACAAGCCAGTGCGGGAATGTATACCCGTCTTGACGGTACCTACAGTCGAGTTTCCATGAATAGCCCGAAACTTGGACGAATTGCTCAAGAAGGCTTTCCACTGTTGATCAACAATGTGTTTGATGAGTCATTTGTTGATCAAGAATGGGCAGAGCGAGAAGGTATTGTGGCATTTGCAGGCTATCCGATCCTGCTGGATGAGCAGTTGGTTGGCGTGATCGCGATGTTTGCTCGACAATCCATTCCGGTGTCTCACTGTGAGGCATTGGGGTTTGCCGCTCGCGAGATGGCATTGGGAATTAAACGCAAGCAAGCAGAAGCAGCTCTACAAAATAATGAAGAACGGCTACGCCTGGCTCTAACAGCCGCAAATCAGGGACTCTACGATCTCGATTTAAGAACTGAAGAAAGAATTGTTAACCCGGAATACGCTTTAATGCTGGGCTACGATCCAGCAACATCCCACGAGCCTATTTCCGAATGGATTGCTCGTTTGCATCCTGACGACAGAGAATCAGTTGTCGCAACCTACCGTGCTTACATTGCTGGAGAAATTCCCACCTATCAAGCAGAGTATCGCCAGCGTACCCAGGATGGTCAGTGGAAATGGACTCTTTCTGTTGGCAAAATTGTTGCTTGGGACGAATCAGGTCAACCCACGCGGATGTTGGGAACCCACGTTGACATTAACGATCGCAAACGTGCCGAAGAAGCCTCGATTTTGGAAGAACGTAACCGCATGGCACGCGAGATTCACGACACACTCGCTCAGGCGTTTACAGGCATTCTCATCCAGGTTGATGCAGCAACTCAAGTGCTAACCGATGATGCAGAAGCAACCCTTGCCCATTTAGACACAATCGAGGAACTAGCCCGCACCGGACTGACTGAGGCACGTCGCTCGGTGACAGCCCTGCGTCCCCAGTTGCTAGAAGAAGGTGATTTATCCAGTGCCCTAGAGCGGCTGGTAAACCAGATGAGAGTGGCGACCAATACGGATCTCATTTACTCAATTCAGGGGGTCGCCTATTCCTTACCCGCCGAGGTGGAAAATAACTTGCTGCGGATTGGACAAGAAGCACTGACCAATGCAATCAAATATGCTAACGCGAATGAAATTAGAATTGAGTTAGTCTATGACAATGCTCAGTGTCGCTTGCAAGTCAAAGACGACGGACAAGGCTTTGGCGTGGTTGGCGTTCCAATGAGCGGCGGATTTGGATTGTTGGGCATGAGCGAACGGGCAGAGCGCATCGGAGCACAACTGGCGATCGAAAGCCAACCCGGTCAAGGAACAGAAATTATTGTCATTGTTAATCGAGGGTGATAATCATGACGAGCCAATCCACACTGATTCGGGTTCTCATTGCTGACGATCATTCCATTGTCAGGCAAGGATTGGCAACCATCATTAACCGCGATCCAGAAATGACGGTAGTTGCTCAGGCAGAAGATGGGCAACAGGCGATCGATCGCTTTCGAGAACACCAGCCAGATGTAACGCTAATGGATTTGCGAATGCCGCAGGTCGGAGGGGTGGAAGCCATTAGCGTGATTTGTGCTGAATTTAAACCTGCCCGGATTATCGTGCTCACCACCTACGATGGGGATGAAGATATCTATCGCGGATTGCACTCAGGTGCTCAAGGCTATCTACTCAAGGATACTAAATCTAATGAGTTGCTGAATGCGATTCGCACGGTTGCTCGTGGTCAGCAATACATTCCACCCGACGTGGGAGCAAAACTGGTGCAGCGTCTGAATAATCCAGAACTCAGGGGACGAGAGTTAGAGGTACTGGGCTTAATGGCACGAGGGATGAGCAATTCAGATATTGCGACTGCTTTAAGTATTAGTGAGAATACTGTCAAAACCCATGTCAATCGAATTTTAAGTAAGTTGGGCGTGAGCGATCGCACCCAAGCCGTGATTGTTGCGGTTAAACGCGGCATTGTCAGTTTGTAAGCCAGTCATCCTTTAGTTTGACTCCAGAGTCCCACCAGAGTTGGAGCGATGATGACATTGACAAAGGGACTGATTCATCATTCGCTTTGGTGAGCAAAAGTTGCAACTCTCAGTTGACGACAAGTGAGAGGGCAATTGCCTATATTTAGTTCTAGGCAAACACGAATAGCAATTGAGTTACAGCATTGAGTTTGCTTCATCTAGATCGCAGAAAGAGGGTTGAATCGCTTGCGATTACCATTGCTTCCCTCAGAGGTGTTCAAGTGAATCAAGACCGAGACCGTAGTTTGTTATCTATTCCAGCTTCAACACAGGATCACATGCAAGGCGTACTCAATGCCGACGTGGTGCTGGTAATGTATGGAGATTATCAATGCTCTGTCAGTGCAGACGTTTACAAGATGATTAAAGCGATCAAACGAGAGCTTAGTGCTGCTTTTGGAGAAGATTATTTATGCTTGATCTTCCGTCATTTTCCGCAAGCACAGATTCATCCCCAAGCTCAACGGGCCGCTCAAGCTGCCGAAGCCGCCGCTGCTCAAGGACAGTTTTGGTTAATGCACGACACTTTGTTTGTCCATCAACAAAGGTTGGAGAATGGTTATCTGGTCGAGTACGCCAACAATTTAGGGCTTGATATCCCTCAATTTCTTAAAGAGTTGTCTAAGCAGGTGCATATCGATCGCATCAATGAAGATATCGAAAGTGGATTGCACAGTGGAATAACGGCTACTCCAGCCTTATTCATCAATAACATTCGATATACCGGACGCTGGAGAATAACAGAGTTGACGGCAGCCATTGTTGCTACAAGTCACTAAGCTCTTTTCATAACTCATCAACGTTAGTAATAGACGAAAGCAGTTTCGACTCTTCGGTGCATCATGCCCTGATTGCGATCGCACAAGAAGTTGCTGAGTTGCTGAAACAAGCTTATCCAGCACAAGCTGATGACACTGATTATCTGGAGTCAACAACCAGGAATCACTCTAGTCAAAGCCCTCTCATGTAGTAATTTAAGCATTTTACATTTTCAGTCAATGCTCGTTGAAACAGAAAGAAAGCACTACCCAAATTCAAATGGAGATCACAGTATGAACATGCTTAACTTCAGGAACAGCATCCGTCTGCTTCTGATTGTCACTCTCTTTTTAGGAACGCTTACCCTCACTTCTCTAGGAGCTATTATGAGTACTGCAAATGCACAAGCTAACAAGCCCACGATCGTGTTCGTTCATGGTGCGTTCGCCGAGTCTTCTAGTTGGAACGGTGTATTGACGAAGCTAATCACGAAAGGTTATCCGACGGTTGCTGTGGCTAATCCTCTGCGCGGCGTTAAGAGCGACGCAGATTATGTTGCCAGCGCCCTTGAAGACATCAACGGACCCATCGTGCTGGTTGGGCATTCTTACGGAGGCTCGGTCATTACCAATGCCGTCAATGGTAACAGGAACGTGAAAGCACTGGTCTACGTTGCTGGCTTCGCTCCTGAAGTGGGTGAGACTGCCATTGAACTCTCAGGACGTTATCCGGGCAGCACACTCGGACCCACACTCGCGCCACCCGTTGAACTGCCCGATGGGGGTAAAGACCTCTACATTCAGCAGGACAAGTTCCACGCCCAGTTTGCTGCGGATGTGCCCGCTAACGACGCGCAACTGATGGCTAGCACCCAGCGCCCGATTACGGAAGCCGCGCTGAACGAAGCCTCCGGTACGCCCGCATGGAAATCTACCCCGTCCTGGTTTATTTATGGCGATCGCGACTTGAACATTCCTCCAGCGGCACTGTCTTTCATGGCGAACCGCGCTAACCCAAAGGAGACCGTTGTTGTGAATGGCGCGTCCCATGTCGTGATGGTTTCCCATTCAGATGCCGTTGCCAAGCTCATCGATCGTGCTGCAACCGCAACCTAGACGAAGCGTAAACGCATCTGGATACGTTGAGTGATATCGAAATACCTTTACCGTTGATTCTAAAGCAAGGATGGTTAGCAGAGATGGAATTTATGAAAGCAGCCGTACTGACAACATTTGGGGGTGCTGAGAGTTTTGAGATTCAAACTGTGCACAAGCCAATGCCAAAACCTAATCAGGTTCTAGTAAGGGTGTGTGCGACATCGATCAATCCAGTTGATTATCAGACTCGCCGTGGTGACTACAAAGACTTGGTTCGATTACCAGCAATTATCGGAGTTGACATTTCAGGAGTTATTGAGACAGTTGGAGAGTCAGTGACAGACTTTGAGGTAGGAAACGAAGTTTATTACTCGCCGCAGATTTTTGGAGAATCTGGCAGCTATGCTCAATATCATGTTGCTGATGCAGGGATTGTTGCGCTTAAGCCTTCTAACTTGTCGCACAGTGAAGCATCGTGTTTTCCTCTTGCAGGAGGGACGGCTTGGGATTGCCTAGTAACGAGGGGCAATCTTCAAGTTGGGGAATCGGTTCTAATTCATGCGGGTGCTGGTGGCGTTGGCTCTCTTGCGATTCAACTTGCAAAAGCGATGGGAGCCTACGTTTTTACAACATGCAGTTCTAAAAATCTCGATTTTGTTAAAAAACTTGGCGCAGATCGACCCATTGATTACAAAAACGAAGATTACGCGGAAGTTATTTGTCAGGAAACAGACGGGCTAGGTGTTGATTTAGTTTTGGATACGATCGGTGGGCAAACAATCCAGCGTAGCCCAGAAATTATTCGTCCATTCGGCAGGCTTGTGAGCATTGTAGACACTGAAACGCCGCAGTCACTCATCGAAGCATGGGGCAAGAATTTAACTATCCATTTTGTTTTCACGCCACAGTACCGAGCAAAATTAGATGCTTTGACAAAACTAATCGAGCGCACTCAGCTTCGCCCCGTCATTGATTCAACGCTGTCTTGGGATCAAGTAATTCAAGCACATCAACGTCTAGAGCAGGGGGGAGCGCAAGGGAAAATTGTGCTGGAATTTACCAAAAGTTAGACTATCCTCACCGATCACTTTAAATCGTCACCTGAAAAATAGCCCCAAATAGCACAACTTCAAATATTCGCAAATACCTTCTGACTACCGCCTTCAAGAACTGAAACAGCCCAACTACGAAACCTTCGCTATTTCATTGAGGATGGCTCTATGACACACTCACGATTACGCAATGAGAATTGTTCTGAGCATTTTGAGGTTACAACTCAAGCTGATTCTCCTAGTGACTCTCCAATCAATCCTGCACTCATTGCGATCGCACAAGAGGTAGCTGAGTTGCTGAAACAAACTTATGCAGTACAAGCTGATGACACTGATTATTTGGAGTCAACAACCAGGAAGCACTAGTAATCGCAAACAACATACTTGAATCGGAGGAGAATTCTATGAAATTTCTAATGCGATCGCTGGTTAGCTTTTTTGTCTTCGTGGTCGATGGTCTCTATGGCAATCGTTCCTATGCTCGGTTTTATGTACTAGAAACGATTGCACGTGTTCCCTACTTTTCCTATCTCTCGGTGTTGCATCTCTATGAAACACTCGGCTGGTGGCGCAAGGCTGATCTATTGAAAGTTCACTTTGCGGAAACCTGGAATGAACTGCATCATTTGCTGATTATGGAATCGCTGGGGGGCGATCGCTATTGGATTGATCGCGCGATCGCACAGCATATTGCTCTCGCTTACTACTGGATTGTGGTGATCCTCTACATGCTCACGCCCAAGTATGCCTATTACTTGATGCAGTTGATTGAAGATCATGCCTATCATACCTATGATGGCTACTTAAACCGTCATGCTGAGGAGTTGAAAATGCAACCCGCTCCGCAAGTGGCAATCAACTATTATCGCGATGGTGATCTCTATATGTTCGAGGAAACGCAGTTTACACAGAGTCATGCGTTTCGTCGCCCCAAGGTCGATAACCTCTACGATGTATTGATCAATATTCGCGATGACGAGTGTGAGCATGTGAAAACAATGGAATCTCTTCAGCAACCTGAAGCGCGGCAAATGTTTAAGAGTCCTCATACGGTACTGGAACTATCTGCCATCAGCGCCGATCAAAGCTGACATTAGACCTCACAGGAGGTAACACGATGGCTCTTGCACATTCAGATGCTGTTGCCAAGATCATCGATCGTGCTGCAACCGCGCCATAGAGGAGGCGTAAACGCATCTGGCTACAAGCATCTTTTCTAATTAGTACTTGAATCTAATGGCATTGACAGAAGGAGAAACACAATGATATTGCAAGATAAAGTGGCGTTAGTCACTGGAGGAACTTCAGGAATTGGTCGTGCAGCCGCGATCGCATTCGGTGCTGCTGGAGCAACAGTGGTGTTCTCAGGCAGACGCGATGCTGAAGGTGAAAAAACTGCCCAACTGATTCGTGAAACAGGTGCTGAATGTTTATATGTTCATTCAGATGCCTCGAATGAGGAAGACATCAAAGCATTAGTGCAAAAGACAGTCGCAACTTACGGAAGGCTAGATTTTGCCTTCAATAATGCTGGGTTTGGTACAGTCCCAAAGCCACTACACGAGCAGTCTATTGAAGACTTTGACAGCACGATGGCGACTAACCTGCGGGGTGTGTTCTTGTGCATGAAATATGAAATTCAGCAGATGCTGACTCAAGGAGCAGGAGTCATTATCAACAACTCTTCAGTATGGGTATTGATCGGGGTACCTGGAATGGGTCCTTATACTGCGAGCAAACATGCTGTGATGGGTCTCACTCGTTCTGCTGCGCTCGATTATGCCAAGCAAGGGATTCGGATTAATGCCGTCAATCCTGGCTATATTCGCGGCACAGAACTAGTTACTCCTAAGAGTCTCCAAGAGATGGGTATGACTTTAGAGCAGTTTGATTCGATGTTGTCGTCGAGCGTCCCGATGGGGCGTAGGGGTCAACCTGAAGAAATTGCTGCAACGGTTGTGTTCTTATGTTCTGATGCTGCCAGCTATATCACTGGACAACCCTTAGCGATCGATGGCGGATATACAGCGAGTTAATTTTCGATCGTTAATGGTGGACTCACAGTGAACCGATCCATTTCAAGAGAGAACAAATGGGCTTGATTTTCAAATTGCAACTAAAGGAGTTCTATGTCAACTTTTGTCTTAGTTCATGGCTCGTGGCATGATGGTTCTGCTTGGCAGGCAGTCGTTGACCATCTAGAAGCAAAAGGACATCACGCTTTTGCTCCCACGATCGCAGGTCATGGCAAAGGCGCGAATAAGAATGTTAACCATGCTCAATGTACACAATCGATCGTCGATTACATTGTGAACAAAGACTTAACCGACATTATTCTATTAGGTCATAGTTTTGCCGGAACAATCATTGCGAAAGTTGCTGAAGCGATTCCCGATCGCATTAGACGACTCATCTTCTTCGATGCTTTTGTCCTCAACGATGGAGAGAGCCTTAGAGATAGCATTCCGCCGCACTATCAAACGTTATTTGACTCTATAGCGAGAGAATCGGACGATCATACGCTGGTGATGCCGTTTGAGATGTGGCGAGAAGTGCTTCTCAATGATGCTGACCTCGAACTGGCTCGATCCAGTTACGCACAACTATCCCCTGAACCGTATCAACCGTGGATTGACAAGTTGGAAATGAAGCAGTTTTATTCGCTGCCCATTCCTAAAAGTTACCTCTACTGTACAGAAGATAATGTCCTCCCTCAAGGCGAACAGTGGGGTTGGCATCCGAGAATGTCTAACCGCTTGGGGCTATTTCGGCTTGTACAAATGCCCGGTAGTCATGAGGTCATGTTTTCTAACCCGATCGGTTTAGCCGAAAAGATTATTGTGGCAGGACGTGACTAGCAACATTTATCTGTCTGTCGATTCAACAAACCGAGAATAGCAATAGGAGTCCCTCATGGAAAGATATTTAGGCGCATTGGAACTCAGTAAGCTGTAGACAAAGCCAGCATAGACAATACAGTCAACACTACCAATCAGGAGACTACATTAACATGAGCACGGAACAAACTGTAAATCAAGCAGACAATCAACAGGCAACCCCTAACCTGACACCTGCTCAGGGAGCCTTGCAAGCAGTCTGGGAAGCACATATCCAATCCGAGTTTGGCACTCACAGCACTGAAGATGCTCTCGCGACGATGGTTGAAGATGCTTACGTGAACCACATTCCGGTCATGACCGGAGGAGTCGGAAAACCAGAAGTGGGTGAGTTTTATTCCAAATACTTCATTCCACAGATCCCGCCAGACTTCGAGCTAGTTCCAATTTCGCGCACGATCGGGACGGATCAACTGGTCGATGAAATGGTGGGTAAGTTCACTCACACGATTCAGATGGACTGGATGCTGCCGGGTGTTGCTCCAACCGGGAAACGAGTTGAAGTACCAGTGGTTGCCATTATTCGATTTCGGGATGGCAAGGTCGCCCATGAACACCTCTACTGGGATCAGGCGAGTGTATTGGTTCAACTCGGCTTGCTCGATCCTGGTACGTTACCCGTTGTGGGCGTTGACAGCGCGCGAAAAACACTCGATCCGAACTTGCCTTCCAACGCACTCATTGATCGCTAAGCCAGGAGGCAGCTAGTAGGGTGGGCACTGCCCACAAAACCTTACTGTGAAAGGTTTTACAAAATGGTGGGCACTGCCCTACTACTAAATCATCTAATAAGGAGCACAATGAATAAACCCGAGTTTTTTATCACCCCTGGTTATGGGGAACGTATGCTGAATGAATTTTATTACTCGCAAGCGGTGAAAATTGGCGATCGAGTGGAGACATCAGGACAAGGCGGCTGGGACGACGATCTGCAATTCCCCGAATCGCTTGCTGACGAGATTGCTCAGGCGTTTCGGAACGTAGAGCGAACCTTGGCTACTGCTGGCGCTAGTTGGGAGGATGTTATCCATGTCAATTCTTACCATGTTGGCGGGTTTCCCCCAGAGGTTAACGAGGTGATGGTCAAGCTATTTCGTCATTACATGCCCAACCATGCCCCAATTTGGACAGAGGTAGGAGTTTCATCTCTTGGACTTCCAACGATGCGGATTGAGATCCGCGTTACGGCAATCACGAGCTAAAACCGATAAGCCACAAATTTTAGGGTGGGCACTGTCCACAAAACCTTACTGTGAAAGGTTTTACAAAATGGTGAGCGATGCCTACCCTACTACTAAATCTAAGCACTACTCTGATAAAGCCAGGAGAAACACCGTGAAGGTTTTGATTATTTTTGCCCATCCAGAACCAAAAAGCTTCAATGGAGCATTGTTTCAAAGGGCGATCGACACACTTCAAAAGCTTGGACATGATGTACAGTGTACCGATCTTTATGCTATGAAGTTTGACCCCGTATCCGATCGTCGCAACTTCACCTCAATGAAAGATCCTAACTACTTCAAACAGCAGATTGAAGAAATGTACGCGACTGAAGTTGAAGGTTTTGTCCCAGAACTTGAAATTGAACTCCAAAAACTAGAATGGTGTGATTTGATGATTTGGCAGTTTCCTTTATGGTGGTTTAGTGTGCCCGCTGTTTTGAAGGGATGGGTCGATCGCGTCTTCACAATGGGGCGGGTGTATGGTAGCGGGTATATTTATGAAACAGGACGGTTTCAAGGTAAGAAAGCAATGCTTTCGTTGACGCTAGGCGGAACAAAGGAGCATTATCTCAAGGATGGCTTCAATGGCGATATCCAGGCTATCCTGCGCCCTATCCAACGTGGCATCTTTCAGTTTACTGGTTTTGATGTTCTTGCCCCTCATATCGTTTATGCCCCCGTCCAACAAACTGATGAAGTTCGCCAGGAAATTTTGGATAATTTTTCTCGACGGCTGCAAGCTATTGAGCATGAGTTGCCGATCGCTGTTGGTAAGTATTAGATCCGCTTTCTGACGAATCAATTTAGAGCCAGCTAATACTAGACCTATTGGGAAATAACGAGAAAAATCGCTGAAATATTCACACTGACTGTGTTTCAAGGATTTTGATCAAAAATCGCTGAAATGCTATAGAAAGTTGCCTCTGAAGCTGCCTGGTCGTGTCTTTTCGATTGACGATCGGACATCTCGCACCCCATTCGCTGTCATTCAACAAACAATGACCTGAAAAGGAGAAATCATGACAACTACATACCGTCACAGTGCTGCTTTCGACGATCTCGCAGCACTGCTCACAGGACAGCTTTTTCTTCCTCAAGCTGCTGATTATGAACAGGCGCGTCAACTCTGGAATGGTAAGGTGAAGACACAACCCGCTGCGATCGCTCGGTGTCTCACTGTACAAGATGTGATTCATACGATTCGCTGGACACGATCGCATAATCTACCTCTCTCGGTTCGAGGTGCTGGACATGAGATTTTCGGACGATCGCTCCTGGAGAATGGTGTGGTGATCGACCTTTCTCAGATGAAAGCTGTTACCGTTGATCCGGACAAGCGCACAGCTCAGATTCAAGCTGGAGCAACGGCTAGCGACCTGATTGAGGCAGCACAGCAATACAGGTTAGCAACCGTCACAGGAACAATCTCTAGCGTTGGTATGACCGGACTGACTCTGGGAGGCGGCTATGGCCCTCTAAACGGTGCCTACGGACTGGCTGCTGATAATTTGCTGTCGGCACAAGTGGTCACTGCTGATGGGCAGCTTATTACCGCAAACGCCGAGGAAAACATCGACCTACTCTGGGGACTGCGCGGCGGTGGTGGCAATTTTGGAGCCATTGTTTCCCTAGAGTTTCGCCTACATCCGCTCACAACCGTGTTATCGGGTTTACTGCTCTATCCTTTAGAGCAAGCTAGAACTGTGTTACACCGTCTTAACGAGTTCATCGCCACCGCTCCTGATGAATTGACGATTCGGTCTGGATTCCTTCAGATACCCGATGGTCAGACGGTGCTGTTTCTCTCACCGACTTATTGTGGCTCGCTCGAAATGGGTGAGCAGGCTATTGCACCTCTGCGGACTTTTGGTACAGTGCTGGTCGATCAAATGCAATCTGTTTCTTATCACGAATTAATTCAGAGTAGCGATGCGTTCACTCCAAAGGGTCGTCACTACTACCTTCAAACTCAGTCAGTTAAGGAACTCCAGAGGGAAACGATCGAGGCACTGATTGAACAGGGACTGCCATTGCCTTCTCCGTTTTCAGCGATTAACATCCATCACTTTCATGGAGCCGCAAGTCGGGTCGGTGTGTCTGAGACCGCTTTTGCGCTGCGTCAGGATCATCTGATGGTTGAGCTAATTGCAGCTTGGGAGCCACAGGACGACGAGCAGCGGTATATCCAATGGGCACAGAACCTCTCACAGGCACTAGCACCCTATGCGTTCAAAGGGGGATACATCAATCTCTTAGATGAGCCAGAACAGGAGCGCGTTCGGCTTGCCTTCGGGTCGAACTATGAGCGATTGCTCGATCTTAAGCAGAAATACGATCCAGATGATGTGTTCCGATCGACGATCGGACATCTCGCACTTCATTCGCTCACACGGTAAGACGCTGACAAATCATCGTCGCTAAGAGGAAATCTAATCATGTCTAAAGTTGTCAAGTTTTATGAGTTTGGTGAACCTGACGTTCTGAAGCTCGAAGAAGAACCGCTCCGCCAACCTCAAGCGGGAGAAGTTCGCATCCAGGTGCAGGCATTGGGTCTCAACCGCGCCGAGGTGATGTATCGTACCAATAGTCACCCTGAGCAAGCCCAATTCCCGTCTCGGATTGGCTATGAAGCAGCAGGGATTGTTGATGCGATCGGAAAGGGAGTAACCGAGTTTCAGATCGGCGATCACGTCAGTACCATCCCCGGATTCAGCATGAATCAATATGGTGTAGCAGGTGAAGTTGCTGTCGTGCCAGCGACTCGCGTCGCCAGATATCCAGAACAGTTCTCGCCAGAGGAAGGAACATCCATTTGGATGCAGTACTTGACGGCTTATGGAGCACTGGTTGAATTTGGCAAACTCAAACCAGGCGATGTCGTTGCGATTACCGCAGCCAGTAGCAGTGTAGGTATTGCTGCGATTCAGATGGTCAATGATGCAGGCGGAACCAGCATTGCGATGACCCGCAAAGCAGACAAGCTAGAAAATCTAGTTCGGGAGGGCGCTCACCATGTCATTGTGACTAACCAGGAGAATATGGTTGAGCGGGTCAATGCGATTAGCGCAGGGCGCAACTCCGAAGGAACCGCAGGTGGCAATGGTGCAAATATTGCTAGCAGCTTGGCATTTGCAGATGCTTTGGACTGGGGCAACGCGATTAGCGCAGGGCGCAACTCCGAAGGAACCGCAGGTGGCAATGGTGCAGATATTGTGTTTGACCCTGTGAGCGGACCTTATCTGGAAAAATTAGCGGACATTGTTGCTCCTGAAGGATTGATTGTGGAATATGGTTGGCTTGCTGAAGGGACACCCGTTTTTCCGTTGGTTCCGGCGATCGTGAAGGGCTTTCGAGTCCAGGGCTTCAACGTGCTCTTTCATGTCGCGGCTCATCCAGAGCGTTTAAAGGCAGGAATAAGCTATGTCAACCAGCGATTACACTCCGGGGCTTTTCGTCCAATCATTGCTGAAAAACGATTCACCCTGGATCGGATTGTTGATGCCTACCGATATATGGAATCAAATGAACAATTTGGAAAAATCGTCGTTGTAGTCTGATATTCTTCCATTCGTCAACCTGAACTGTTATGCCTGTTTCTGACGGCTTTTATCAGCTACATTCGATCGACGATCGGACATCTCGCACCGTAATCAAATTTGTCATCCCCAAACTCAACCAGGAAAACACTATGTCACAAAAACTCTCAGGAAAAGTTGCGCTTGTCACCGGAGGCACCAGCGGCATCGGTCTTGCTACTGCCAAGCAATTTGTCGCTGAAGGTGCCTATGTCTTTATCACGGGTCGTCGTCAGACTGAACTTGATGCGGCTGTAAACGAGATTGGTAAGAATGTGATGGGCATTCAGGGCGATGTCTCAAATCTGGCAGACCTCGATCGTCTTTACGCCACGATCGAGCAAAAGCAAGGTCACTTGGATGTGGTCTTTGCGAATGCTGGCGTTGGACAACCCATCCCGCTCGGATCGATCACCGAAGAACACTTTGACAAAACATTCAACATCAATGTCAAGGGTCTACTTTTCACTGTGCAGAAGGCACTGCCGCTGATGTCGGAGGGTGCTGCCATCATCCTGAATGCCTCAACTGCTTCTATCGTTGGTACTCCAGCCTTCAGCGTGTATGGCGCGACTAAAGCTGCCGTGCGTTGCCTTTGGCATAGCGAAGCTGCCCGTTTGCCCGTAGCTGGACACTCGACCTTAAAGAACGCAAAATCCGGGTGAATGCGATTAGTCCTGGCACGGTTCCGACTCCTGGTTACGATCAATTTGGATTCAGTGAAGAGCAGGCGAAAGAATTTGTGGAGAGCCAAGCTAAAAATATTCCATTGGGAAGAGTCGGCACACCCGACGAGATCGCCAAAGCCGTTGTCTTTCTGGCTTCCGATGACAGCAGCTTTGTCAACGGCATCGAGCTATTCGTCGATGGTGGCATGGCACAAATCTAAATGGGTGCTGTGTCAAGAGCAGCCAGGTGAACCTATCAACTCAAATATTGAGAGAGAACATGATGAAAGCATTCCTAACTCGTTCCACAATTCTTCTGGCTTTGGCAATCAGCACGACAGCGAATTTCGCTCCGCCTGCAAAAGCCGATTCCACCGCTAATTTGCTCCTCAGCTTGCAATGCCAAGGCGGATACAACGTCAACATCTGGAAAACTAAAAAATCAGGAGAACTCCTTTACCGTGCAACCAGTGTCAATGGAAATTTGAGTTTGGGAAAGGGAACAAGCCAAGCCACGGAAGGCGTTCGAGTTTACAGGTTTCGGAATGGTAATTATCAGTACTGGGTTTGGGATGGAACACTGGATAGTCAGCAATCTGGAACACTAGAAGTGTACAAAGACGACTTTATCCAACGGCAATATGCGTGTACGAAACGTTAGTTCGACTTTATCGCTAGCAACCTACTACAAGTTGAGTCATCAAGGCATCACTTTTCTAGTCAATGCTCACTAAACTACCTATCAGGAGGTTCCCAATGAATCGGAAGTTTTTTTCAATCTCAGCGACGATTCTGTTCGGCGTACTCTTACTGTTCAATTTTCCATCCTTGGCTCAAGTCTATCCGCAAGTGATTCCCAGAGTCGAAGTGATCAAGGGTGCCTACCGTTTGGTCATTGCCCGACCTCAAGACAATGTGTATGTGTTCTGTCCCACTGGATTCGAGCCTGAGTTGAACTATCTGCGGAATGTGAAGACCGTTCAGTGTCAGCCCTTTTCCAGTCCTCAGAAGTGACCTCAAGCAAAGTTAATCCCTCATACGATCGCATGACCTGGATTGGTCAGAGTGGTA
Organism: Phormidesmis sp. 146-33; assembly: GCF_052939515.1. Lineage (NCBI taxonomy): Bacteria > Bacillati > Cyanobacteriota > Cyanophyceae > Leptolyngbyales > Leptolyngbyaceae > Phormidesmis > Phormidesmis sp. 146-33. The sequence continues at coordinate 12,377 of NZ_JBJPHU010000084.1, read as the reverse complement.
CTGGCAAGGAAATCATCTCACTAACCATTCAAATTCAGCATTCACTAGGAGATTGCAATGCCTTACGTTACTGTCAGTCAAGAAAATTCTGCAACCCTTGATCTCTACTACGAAGATCTGGGGACAGGTCAACCGATTGTTCTGATTCATGGATTTCCCCTCAATGGTCATTCTTGGGAAAAGCAGGTCTTAGTGCTGCTAAATGCAGGGTATCGAGTCATTACCTACGATCGCCGTGGATTTGGCAACTCCAGTCAACCCTCATCTGGCTATGACTACGATACCTTTGCGGCAGATTTGAATACACTCATGACCCAGCTTGACTTGCAAAATACCGTGTTGGTTGGCTTCTCAATGGGAACAGGTGAAGTTACGCGCTACCTCGGCAAGTATGGCTCAGAACGGGTGCAAAAAGCGGTGCTAATGGCTCCTGTTCCACCATTTTTGTTAAAGACGAACGACAATCCAGAGGGCGTTGACCAAAGTGTTTTCGATGGCATTATGAAAGCGATCGTTGAAGATCGTCCAGCTTACTTTTCTGAATTTTTCAAAGCGTTCTTCAATGTGGATGTGTTGCTGGGTAAGCGGATTAGCAATGAAGCAATTCAGGCAAGTTGGAATGTGGCTGTAGGGTCTTCTGCGAAAGCGACTTTAGATTGTGTCCCATCCTGGCTCACCGATTTCCGCGATGATCTGCCCCGCATTGATGTCCCAACCCTGATCATTCATGGCGATGCCGATCGCATTTTGCCGCTTGAGTCCACCGCAGCAAGACTCCCAAAGCTGATTAAAAACAGTCAACTGGTTGTCATCCCTGGCGGATCGCACGCTATCAACTGGACTCATGCTGATCAGGTCAATCCCGTGTTACTAGACTTTCTTCAGCTTAGTTCCAAGATCAAAGGAATTCATCACCATGTCTCCATAGTTTAGCGTGAGTGAACGACTGAAAATGTGCTGTTTGCCCGGAAACAGCAGTAACGCCACCTTGATCGCTAACAATTTCTCAAGAGGTTAGCATGTCTACTAACACACTTTTCCAACCCTTTAGCTTTAAAGGATTGAAGCTGCCGAACCGAATTGTGATGGCTCCAATGACGCGAGGCTTTTCACCTAATGGCTATCCAACGAAAGACGTAGCAAATTACTACGCAAAACGTGCCGCTGCTGAAGTCGGACTGATCATCTCTGAGGGAACAGGCATCGCACGACCCGCATCGATGAACGGAGCTAACTTTCCCCGCTTCCACGGTGAGCAGGAGCTTGCTGGCTGGAAGCAAGTCATTGATGCAGTCCACGCTGCCGGAGGGTCGATGATCCCGCAACTCTGGCATGTTGGCGCAGTGCCACCCCCCTACGGCGACGATCTACCCGTTGACCTGTTTGAGAGTCCTTCGGGACTAAATAGTCCTGACCAGCCCTTTGGGAAAGCGATGACTGACGCAGACATCGCCGATACGATCGCTGCCTTTGCCAGTGCAGCGGCGGATGCAAAGCGGCTTGGTTTCGATGCTGTTGAACTTCACGGGGCACATGGCTATCTGATCGATCAGTTTTTCTGGAAGGGCACGAACCATCGCACTGATCGGTTTGGGGGAGTGACGATCGCTGAGCGCGGGCGTTTCGCCGCCGAGATTCTTCAAGCCGTCCGTGCAGCAGTCGGTTCTGACTTTCCGATCATCCTTCGTCTGTCGCAATGGAAACAACAAGACTACACCGCCCGCCTTGCGAACACTCCAGCCGAGATGGAGGAGTGGTTACAACCGCTGGTGGACGCAGGCGCAGATATATTGCATTGCTCACAACGCCGTTTTTGGGAGCCGGAGTTCGACGAATCTGATCTAAACTTTGCGGGCTGGGCGAAGAAGCTGACAGGGGTTCCCACCATTACCGTAGGGTCGGTCGGTCTCAGCGGCGATTTCATGGGAGCCTTTAGTGGTGAAGCATCACAGGCTGCGTCACTTAATGAATTGCTGCGTCGGCTGGAGCGTGGTGACTTTGACTTGGTTGCAGTTGGACGTGCGCTGCTGCAAGATCCACAATGGGCTGTAAAGATACATCAAGACCGTACTGCTGATCTCATGAACTTTAATCCCTCAGCGTTAGCAATACTCACTTAAAAGCGCTGGTTTGAATGTCTGATCCTCTCAACTGATCGTTTCAATCAAATTAGCGATCGCATTGGGCGAGTGTAGGGGTGATTATCTATCAAGTCCTTTATCGTTAAAAGGGTTCTAATATGTTTTCTAGACTGATGATAGCGATTGCAACCACAGTGCTAACGATTGTGATCTCTTGTCTTTTTCCAGCAGTATCACTGGGCAAAAGTGCGATCGCTCAAGTGCCAGGTGTCTATCCATTTAAGTTAGGTGATTTCACAATTACAGCCTTGAGCGACGGCACACTCCCCCAAGATCTGCATACGCTGCTGTCGAATACGAACCCAACAGAAACCGATCGCCTGCTTCAGAAAAACTTTCTGACTAATCCTGTCGAGGCATCAATTAATGCTTTCTTGATCGACACTGGAGATCAACAAGTACTCGTGGACACGGGAGCCGGAACCTTTTTTGGTGCAAAACTGGGTGGCAAGCTTCAAACATCGTTAAAGGCAGCAGGCTATACGCCTAACGAAATTGATGCAATCCTCCTGACTCATATTCATACCGATCATAGTGGGGGGCTGGTCAAAGCTGGTCAACGGATGTTTCCTGCCGCCACGCTCTATGTTGGTAAGCCAGAGATCGATTTCTGGTTCGATCGAGCGAATGCCACGCGATTCAACGTTGCTGAAAAGTACTTTGACGAAGCCGCGAAAACTGTCAAACCTTATTTAGATGCAGACAAGGTGAAATCGTTTTCTGGCAAGACAGCCCTGCTACCGGGAATCACCGCGCATCCCACACCCGGACACACTCCTGGTCATAGCTGCTACGTGGCGGCAAGCAAGGGCGAGAGCATCGAGTTTTGGGGCGATATTGTTCACTTTGTTTCGGTGCAATTTCCCAAGCCAGAAATTACAGTTGCTTACGATGTCGATGCCAATGCTGCTGTGGCACAACGCAAAAAACAGTTTGCAAGAGCGGCAGCATCCCGAATTTTGGTAGCAGGCGCACATTTGCCCTTTCCCGGCGTTGGACACCTCCGGGCAGCAGAACAAGGTTATGCCTGGGTGCCAGTAGATTACCGCTGGCGTGAACCCTAAAGGATTCATAGCAATCATCTTAGCAACTTAATGATGGTTGCGATCGCACCACAGTCAAACGTCCTATACAAAGGAACACCATGAATCAGCCCAAGTTTTTTGTTACTCCCGGTTATGGCGAATACATGCTGAATGAATTGCATTTCTCGCAAGCCGTAAAAATTGGCGATCGAGTGGAGACATCAGGACAAGGCGGCTGGAATGATGATCTACAAATTCCCGAATCGCTCGCAGACGAAATTGCTCAGGCATTTCGGAACGTAGAGCGAACCTTGGCGACTGCTGGTGCGGGTTGGGAGCATGTTGTCCACGTTAATTCTTACCATGTTGGAGGGTTTCCTCCGGAGGTTAACGATGTGATGGTCAAGCTATTTCGTCATTACATGCCCAACCATGCCCCAATTTGGACACAAGTAGGAGTTGTGGCTCTTGGACTTCCAACGATGCGGATTGAGATCCGCGTCACTGCAATTGTTCCGTGAGTTTCGTATTAGCAATAGCTTACTGTCTAGATGGCAATTGAAATTTCAGGCTGAGGCACCATGTCAAGCATTCTGCATCTTGATTCAAGTCCGCGGGGCGGTCAGCTTTGCTGTGCCGAAGGCAACGCTCCAAATCTCGCAAGTTGGCAAAGAAGTTTATTGATGCGTGGCAAGACTTACATCATGATGACGTGATCACCTATCGTGATTTAAGACAAACACCAGTTCCTCACGTCACCGAAGACTGGATTGCGGCTGCTTTTACTGCGCCAGAAGCACTGACTTCAGAAATGGCTGAACTGCTGAAGTTTTCTGATGAGTTAGTGGATGAGTTTTTGGCAGCCGAGCGATGTGTGTTCAGTGTGCCCATGTACAACTTCAGCATTCCGTCCAATTTCAAAGCCTACATTGATCAAGTGGTTCGTGTGGGTCGCACATTCATGGAGGAGAATGGTCAAGTCAAAGGACTTGCGAACGGTAAAAAAGTTTTGTTCATCACATCGCGAGGCGTTGAGTTTGAAGCAGGGTCTCCTTACGAAGGATGGGATAGTCAGGAACCTGCGCTCCGGTATGCTTTTCAATACATGGGTGTGACCGACATTCAGTTCATTCATGCCAATGGTCTAGATATGGGAGACGAGGCACGAAAACGGGGGCTAGACGAAGCACAATCTAAAATTCAAGAGCTAGTTAATGGCTGGTAGCACTAGTCAGCGAATCAGTCGATATTGATGTTATCGGAAAACGGACTTAGCGATTACTCTGGGGGAACTTGCTTCGCAAACCATAGACATTGCCTTACAAGTCGGTTTCTCCAGTCAAAACTATCTGACGCAACAGTTCAAGTGCCTCACTCGAATGACTTCCAAGCAGGTTCGCTAACCCCATAAGAATCTGAAAGAAGTTGAGCGTTGACAATCATTACACTCAAGTTAGATCAGACAAGAATCCAATGCAGCTTGACCCGATTCGATCACAACAACTCGATCGCGTAGGTACAATCGAGTTAAAACCGGATGCTCTTGAGCCGATGCAGGAGACGACATTCCCAGACTGAGCAGCGGAAAAAAGAGGAAAGCTAGAAGACATCGACGCATCTTTGATTCTTCAATTCTTCGCTTTAAAGCTTAGCACTAACAATATTTTTCTTCATCAGCCCAAGCATCTTTTGATGAATTGGGAAGCCAGCACCATACCACCTAAGCGGTTGGTGTCTGGGAATTCCCTATGATTGCTTGCGTCGATAGTCTGCTGTCATAAACGGATACCACTGTCCATCTTCACCCAGTGCATGAGAGGTCAAAGTCCGATGATCCTCGCTCTTGAACTCAATCACATCTTGGTACTTCGCCATCTTGTTCTCACCTGTCATCACAGGTCCTTCTGAGTTGAGAATGAGCTTGTTGCCTGAAGCATCTAATTCTCCCTCATACCGCCAGAGATAGGTCATCATTGATCCAATCCAAGAACCAACAAATTTTTGCTGCTGTGGATCGTAACCGAGCGTCATGATTGTTGTTGCCAGCCCACAACCGGGCATCTCACCTTGCCCTTCAGCCAGGAACCAGAGATCCCCGATCGAGCGCACCGTTTCCGTCCCGGTTGATTTCATCGCAGGCTGATCAGTTCCCATGCTGGCTTCGGTTTCGTAAGTCCACTCACCCACGAGTTGCTGAAGCCATTGATGCTCTTTTTGCGGTTCTACAGGCATGTGAGCTTCCGCTTGTACTTGTGTTGCTTCCATCGTTTGAACTCCTTGCATTTAATGCTTGTGTTTAGATTTACTCAATGGGATCGCAGTTCACCATCCACGGTGTCCCAAATTGGTCAGTCAACATGCCGAACTTCTCAGCCCAGAATGTTTTCTGAATCGGCATTTGAATGGTTCCGTTCTCCGCTAATGCCTTAAATACACGCTCAGCTTCTTCTGGATCGTTGATGCCTAGCATGACTGAGAAGCCTGTAGGGACAGCATACATATCGGGTGGACTATCAGCTCCCATCAACGTCATGTCGCCAACTTTCAGTTGAGTATGCATAATTTTGTCATGCCATGCTGCTGGAGTCTGCTCTGACATGGGCGATTCTCCATAGGTCATCATCGCCTCAATGCTGCCGCCTAAACACTGTTCGTAGAACTGAAAGGCAGTTGCACATTGTCCGTCGAAGCTCAGGTAAGGATTCAGTTGCATCATTCCCTCCGAAAGTAAATGACGTGCTTTCCCAAAGTTTAACTACTCAATTCCGCGAGTAGTTTGTTTGTATTAATTTGTTAGAGTGGCTGAAGTGGAGGCTCACTGAACTGGATCACTGTCCAGGTTTTTCAAGAATTCGCTGTGAGCTTTCTTGACCTATAGTGTTGCTAGGTACTCATCTAAGCAATCCAAGCTAGAGTTCAATCCTTCCAGTACGCCCATTGGTGTTCATCATTAATCTTGGCGGGTGAGAATAAGATGCTGGAGGCGCATCTCAGCTAATCGTTCAGCCCGGCTCGTTTGACTACCCAGGACGAGTTCACCAATTAGAGCGTAGTAAACCATTCGGGCGCGTACTGTTGCTTCAAACGGTGTGAAGCCAACGTCTAAAAACAAATTCTTTGTGTAGTCGAGACGACGCTGATCAACCTGGTCAAGAATTGTAGTAACTCTAGAATCATTCGCTGCCCAAGCTCGAATTGCATTTTCGACTTGACCCTCATCTTGAATGGCAAGTTCAAATAAGTAAAGTAGTTTGGCTGAAGCGTCACCCCCTGCTGCCTCAACTTGCTCAATAATGCTCTCAGTTTCGCGATTCACCCATTCTTGCAGGATGGCTTCTAAAAGCTCTTCTCGATTTTTGAAATGCCAGTAGAAGCTACCTTTCGTCACGTTCAGCAATTTAGCAAGTGGCTCAACTCGCACGGCTTCAACTCCGTTCTCTGCTAAAACTCTTAGCCCTAAGTCGATCCAATCTTGCTGCCCAAGCTTGGAAATCTCATTCTTTTTAACCCTACGGTGGCGTATTGACATTGGCGAGATAGGTCACTAATCTATAACCATACGGTAGCGTATCCAAGAACAATTTGATACGGCAAAATCATTTAGACCCAAGGAGGTAAAGATGCTTCGAGTGAGTGGGTACTGGTTAATTGCGATCGGTGTTCTCCATCCGCTCATCCACGGGTGGCTTTTTGCTCAACCTTTGATGGAGATTGTGCAAGATGGCTGGTTCAATACGATCGCTCCAAATCCATTAGATCCTTTTTATGACCGAGAAGCTGCATTTTGGTGCATGGTGGTCACGCCATTTGTCCTAATCATCGGATGGCTCTGTTGCTGGGTACAAACAAGAGAGATGACCTTACCCAGTTTTCCGGGTTGGATGCTCTTGCTAACGGCTGCTGTTGGGATTACGCTTGAACCGATTTCGGGATTTTGGCTGTTTATCCCGCCTGCGTTGCTGATACTGATTAATCGACAACGGTACAAATTAAGAGGCTGAGTTTATGCCACACACTAACACAGTGACCTCAATTGCTCCTGAACTCGCCGCTCGGCTTCGCGCTATGCCCAAAGTTGAAATTCATGTTCATGTCGAAGGCGCAACAGACGCAGAGACGTTTTATCACATGGCGCAGCAGAATCACGTTGAGTTACCGATGAGTTCATTAGACGAATGGAAGTCATTTTTTGAGTTTCGCGATTTTTCGCATTTCATTCAGGTTTACGCAGCAGCGGTTCGGTGCTTGCAAACACCAGAAGACTATGCGTTGATGATTGAACGGTTCTACAAACGGCAAGCTGAGGAAAATATTCGCTACACGGAAGCTTTCTTGAGTGCGTCATTTCTGACTCAGAAGTTTCAGGATGACGAAATTTTAGACGCGACCCTTGCGGTATCTGCGGAGCAGCGCGCAGCAGGACGATCTGCGGGGGAAGCCAACTATCACTGCCAGATTAATTTCATTCCCGATATTGCACGTGAGATTCCTGATTCTCAAGAGCGCGTTTTGGAGTTTGTGGTGAAAGGGAAAGAGCGTGGGTTATTTGTGGGCTTAGGGGTCGGAGGACTTGAAGTGGGGTATCCCCCAGAATTGTTCACAGAAACGTTTGCTCAAGCCCGTCGGCAAGGACTCCGCTTGGTGGCTCATGCATGGGAGGCAGTGGGAGCAGAAAGCATCTGGGGCGCAGTGAATACTTTGAGACCTGAGCGAATTGGACATGGCATTCGGTGTTTAGACGATCCCAACTTAGTGGAAGTTCTCCGTCAACATCAAATTCCTTTAGAAGTGTCTCCCCAAAGCAACTATTGTTTAGGGGTTGTCGAGCGAAGTCAGCCTCACCCCATCCGCAAGATGGTTGATGCTGGGCTGTACTGCACCATCAACTCAGACGATCCAGCCATGTTTTCCACGAGTTTGACGAACGAGTATTTAACGCTTGCAGCACAAGGATTTAGCTGGGAAGAACTTTGGCAACTCAATGTGAATACTCTGGAAGCAACGTTTCTGGATGAAGTCGAAAAAGACAAATATCGTGCTGAGTGGAAGCAATTCACGCGATCAGCCAGCTAGCAGGTTTCAGGCGATCGACTAGAACTGCTCTAAAAGTAAATAGAATTAGAGCCAGACACTTTTTGAGCAACACGTAAACAACCAGGCTACAGTTTAGCAATTTATGCTTTTCTATTGACTGTTAGTTCAGTCATAAATATACTGAGAAGCAAGAACGCTGCAAACCATTGGAGGAAGAATTATGGTTTGGCAAGAAGTCACTTCAGGCAGCAATGTTTGGGTTTACGAATACGTGGCAAATGGATACAAGGCGAATGCTGTTGCACTTCCGCTCGACGACGGTGAACTCGCGATCGTCAGTCCCCCGATTGGACTCTCGGAAGCAGATTTTGCAGCGATCGATCAACAAGGAAAAGTAGCTGCTTTGATTGCACCCCATGCTGGACATGATCTAGGTCAAAACGAGTGGCAAGCTCGCTACCCTGATGCGATTCCCTATGCTCCTACAATCGCGATTAGCGCAAAGCGCAACTCCGCAGGAACCGAGCAACTGAGACACATTGGACGGCACGCTTTCACACCCGTTTCTAAGCTATTTGCTTCTACGGTTGAATTTCGAGAAGTTCCAGGTACGAAGAAAGGAGGGACAATTGCGATCGTTCATCAAGCAGAACGTCCGATTGTCTATGTTGATGAGTTGGTAATCAATTGGTCAGCATTGCCGAAGTCCTGGACAAGAGTGCTGTTTTGGTGGGCAAAAAGTGCGCCTGGCTTGAACATCAATCGAGTTTATGCGAGGCTTCTCTGTCCTGATGTTCAAGCCGTAGCTCGGACAGTGTTAGAGGCATTAGCAAATAATCCTGTGATCATTCCTGCTCACGGAGTGCCCTTGGTTGATCCAGACGATGCGGCGCGAGTTCGGGCATTGGTAGAGCCATTTGCGAAATCTATTGCTCAAACTCATCCTTGAGAGTGAGCAGCATTTGTAGTATGTCGTATTACAGTTGAATCGGATCTGAAAATCATCTGTTGACGCAGTTTGTCGAAATTGATCCCAAGATTTTGATAGTGTCGTAAGAATTTGATAGATAGATGGAGAGAGTGCATTTTCTTAAAATGAGGATTCAATCAAAGTGATTTCTTTTAGACCGTTGGTTGCTTCCGATCTGCCAATGCTACATGAGTGGCTACATCGATCGCATGTCTCAGAATGGTGGGACAATCCTAAAACTTACGCCGATGTGGAGTGTGAGTATCTACCTTCTATAACCAGCGAATCGACCACACAAGCTTACATTGCTTTACTTGAGAATGAACCCATTGGATTTATCCAGTCTTACATCGTGATGGGAGCGGGGGATGGGTGGTGGGAACAGGAAACCGATCCGGGCGCGAGAGGCATTGACCAGTTTCCATGTAACTCGGAGCAGCTTGGTCGCGGTTTGGGTCGTGCAATGATTCAGACCTTCGTAGAGCAACTTTTCCAAGATCCGGCAGTGACCAAAGTGCAGGAAAACGATCGTGGCTCCACTACCTAATTCTTGCGGTACTATCAAAATCTTGCGGTTCCTCGATTAGCGCAGAGCGCTAATCGAGGTTGGACAGCGGAGAGGAGAGCTTCAGAAGCTCGTGTGTCAGCTTTGAAAGCTTAGATTTCAGTTTCGGGCGTTCATGAGGTGATCTTCAGAAGCTCAGGGGGTAAGCTTTGGAAGCTCAAGTCTCAGCTTCGGAAGCTCGTGCGTCAGCTTTGGAGGGTCAAGGGTGAGCTTCAGGAGATGGACGAAGAGGCGGATTGGCTGGGATGAGATCGTAATCTCCGAAGTTGACCGGTTCTGATTCTCAACGAAATCCCGCAGCAGGAATCTTTTGGTTACGATTTCCATTCGATGGGTAACGTCCATTTGGGATTAGTTCGATTGAATCTCTCGCGTTGCTGCTTGAGATCAACCTGTGGCAATGTCCTTTCTACTAGCTCGAACGTTTCCTCGACGAGTTGGCGCAGTTCAAGGAGTCCGATCGTCGCATCCGATTGAAAAATATACGCTAGCCGATCGAAGAATCTAGACGGTTTGATGTTCATTTCATTCACCCAGTAGCGCGTCCACTTGAAGCCAGGATGATAGATGCGATTCAGCCCAAACAACAGGTTGAGCAGCCACCGCACAATCATGCACCTATTTTCGTACAGCATCGGAGTCTCAAGGCGTTCGGTCAAGATGTTTTGACCATCGAATGGGCGGAATTTCAGATGCTTCTGAACCATTGCAACCGCAAGTGCTTCAGGATAGGGAGAAAGCCGATTTTGCCAATGTTTGATCAGGTCTTCGCCATGAAGAATCACAGCATGTTGAAGATGAGATGCGTTGCCTTCGGCTCACGCGAAGAGTGTCCGCTTGCTTCTCAAACACCAGTCCGTATTGCGACACATCGTAACGCTCAACCACATCAGTTACAGTGCTATCTATTGTACTTCGCACCCAATGACCCGCTTCGACTTTCATGTCGTATAAATAGAACTGCTCCAACCATCCTTGTTTTGCTTCTCCATACGGCTCAATTTCCCAACTTCTAACCCCAACCCTTTGCGCTGTGGCTTGTAATTCTTCGACGGACGGCAAGTGTGACCAGATGAAGGCTAATTCAAGATCAGAGTACTGGTCTGAAATCCCTAATGCTGCCGAGCCAAACACAAAACACGCTTCAATGTTGGGATTCGCTGTAAAAGCAGAAGCGATTTTGTGAGCTAATGAAATTCGCCATGCGCTGTGTTCAGTCATGTTGAGGATGAGAAGTTTGATTGACTACAATGTAGTGTAAGTTTCAAACGAACGCATGGAGAATTTAGAGATGGACAATAACCCTAGCATTCTCTCGCATGTTTCAATCGGTACTAATCATTTTGAACGAGCGATTGCATTCTACGATCGCGTTTTACTCACGCTTGGCTGCAGGCGGTTGATGGAACATCCCGGTGCCATTGCTTACGGCAAACAATATCCTGAATTCTGGGTCGGAACTCCGTTTGATGAACAACCTGCGACCGTTGGCAATGGCACACATATTAGCTTTATTGCTCCGACGAAAGAAGCTGTCCACGCCTTCTATGAAGCCGCACTCGCCGCAGGAGGCACAGACGACGGCGCGCCAGGTTCTCGCTCAGAATATAGTGCAGCTTACTATGGCTGTTTTGTGCGCGACCCCGATGGACACAAAGTAGAAGCCTCCTTTTGGGACGAACAGCTTGCTTGATGCGTTTCGTGTCAATCGAGGCTTGCCGGAATCGCTCTCACCTCAGTTGCATCCCTCAGCCTGCGATTTTAGGAAGGGGAAGACAATGCGTAGAATCAAAGCTGCTTTAGGCAAACGGTTTAAATCGAGGTTCATCACTGTTTCTAGCCTTGCGCTGCTATTGCTTTGCAGTTTAGCGATCTGCACACAATTCGCGCAAAGCACAACTCCGCATGGGCTACTCAACCCTTCTGAGCCGATTCAGATTGCACAGGCTCCCAATCTCAGCAAAGCTTTCCAAGAGTTGGGCATCGACGGCGCGATCGTCATCTACGATAAAAATCACGATCGCTTCTATGAACACAACCCCTCACGCAACCGCACCGCTTTCTTTCCTGGCAGCACCTTCAAAATCTTAAATGCCTTAATCTCACTTGAAACAGGGACAATTCGAGATGATGTCACTGTGCTAACTTGGGACGGCATTGCGCGATCGATTCCGGCATACGTTCAGTTCTGCGTAGATGTAAATCGAACAGAGTCGCCAGAGCCATCAGGAAACACCGTTGGGTTAGATGTGGGCTTGAAAGAGTACTACACCGATTCAGACGGTGTGATGATTGAGAATCCTAAGTTTCTCCGTAAGAGTGAACAGGTTCTTAAGCGCTCTCAGCGTCGTGTTTCTCGCAAGGTGAAAGGGTCGAACAACAGACGAAAAGCAAGACAGATTCTAGGGTTACGCCATCTCACAATAAGTAGGCAACGTAAAGACCATGCCGTTAAACTGGCGCGGTGCGTAGTCACGTCTAACGACGTTGTAGCCTACGAAGACTTGAGAATCAAGACTCGCCTTGTTGCTTTATTTGCGATCGCAGCCACCGTTTCAGGTCTTGTTGCCGAAGCCGCAGACTTCAGTAAGGGATCTGCAATTAAATAAAGTACCAGTTGTGCAGGAATAATAGTAACATCC
>NZ_JBJPHU010000083.1:0-31273 GCF_052939515.1 Phormidesmis sp. 146-33 | reverse complement strand
CGTCATTCGGGATACTTCCGCTCCCTGCCGATGATTCGAGGTTCTTCTGAGCAATTAAGTGTGTGGCGACCCTAGCTAAATCCCGATTTCAAGAATCTTAGGGGGGTCGGTCTGCCACTCTCTTAAGATACAAGGGAGGGCAGTTTGCGGCATCTTATGTTTAATTAGGTCTGTCTACTTATTGGTACTGATCTATGAACTACTGACTTGCCTCTGATCTGTCAGGGCTGACGCTACCCGACCACACCCAGCTACCCAAATCAGACGGCATCTTTGTAAAAAATTTTCAAGAACATCCACAGAGCGTCTTACTCACCGATGCTAGATGACAAACCGATCGCCCGATTTGAGCCAGGTCGATCATGCAATGGTTTCTGAGCTTATTGCAAATCAATACCAATTAGGTCAAGATACTTTTGAGGTTTGCGCCTTTCTTATCGGAGTATCTGGATCACCATGACGATCGCACTTTCTAGTCAGACTTATGACGCTTTGTTTGAGGAAATGCTGGAGTAGATGCGCTATCCCGATCCTGAAGATGAGGCAGATGTGATTATTCCGTTTCCGTCTGAACTGGGGCGAGGGCTATCTCGAATCATTGACCTACGAGAAGGAATCGGATTAGTCATGGACTATCATGAACCCTTAAATGGTTTTGCAGTCTCCTGGGAAGAAGTTCACGAGCCTGATTATCTAAGAGTTGGGTTTCATTTATCAGGCGTTCATCACAGTCTTGAAGTTACCGTTTGTCCGGGAGAGTACTCTTTGATCGGTCGAGGTGCATCGTCTAAAGGATCATTTGAATCTGCTGCGGAACCGTTGAGAGAAATTGCTTTTTCGATTTCGATCGATGAGATTCGATCGTTCTTCGGTCAGTTACCTGCTGGATTACAACTATTGATTGGATCGCCGGATCAGTTGTCGTTTGTTCAGGGATATCGATCAACTCCCGCAATGGAGATTGCCTTACAGCAAATTTGGCAATGTCCCTATCATGGGGTGATGAAGCAACGGTATCTCGAAACGAAAATCTGGGAGTTGCTGTTGCTGTCGGTTGAGCCATTGTTAGAAGAGTCGCCTTTACTATCGCTTGAGCAGTTACCAGGAAATCTGAAGTCGGAACAGGTCGATCGCATTTATGCTGCGAGAAAAATTCTGTTGCAGCGATTAGAGAATCCGCCTTCGATCGCTGAATTGGCGCGATTGGTGGGACTCAACGATCGAATTTTGAAGGAAGGGTTCCGGGCTTGTTTTGGCACGACTGTGTTTAATTATTTGCACCACTACCGATTGGAGCAGGCACAGCAGTTGCTATTGACAGGCGATCTGAAGAGTGAAGAAGTGATGCATCGGGTGGGTTTTACCAGTCGGAGCTATTTTGCAGCAGCGTTTCGTAAAAAGTTTGGCATAAATCCAGGAGAATACAGCCGTCAACAGCGACACAGACGATGAGCGGGCGTGAGCTTGAAAAAAAGTACGTCTATCGACCAAAAAAAGTTCTTCTACCGACCAAAAAGGGCTTCCAATCTCAACTGCATCCCCAGTATTGTCTATTGATAACGATTCCTAAGTACTGGTGTGATGATGATGAGTGTGTGGCTGCGATCGCTTTTCGTTTCTGGCGCGTTTGTTCTGGTTGGGGCACTGTCCGCAATGGCAACAGAGCCGACGGTTTCTCGGCTGCAAGACCGTCCGAAAGCGGCGACAACCGTAAAGGAATGGATGGCGCAAACGGAGGCACAGCAGGCGCAGTTGGTGCGGGTGACGGGGGTGAAGGTGAATCCAACGCCGCAGGGATTGGAGATTGCGCTGGAGACGGAAAATGGGCAGGCGTTGCAGGCGACACAACAGGCGGAGGGCGATACGCTGATTTTGACGGTGCCGAATGCGGTGTTGGCGTTGAGCAGTGGGCAGGCGTTTGAAGTTCAGAAGCCAGGGGAGGGAATCGATCGCATTGCCGTGACGCAAGCGGATGCGACGACGATTCGGGTGAGCATTACGGGACTGAATGATTTACCGAGTGCTGAGATTGTGGCGGGACAGGGGTTGGTGTTGGCAGTGACCCCAGAGGAAGGAATTGAAGAAGAGATTACGGTGACGGGGGAAGGGCGGCGAGGGTATCGAGTGCCGAATGCGAGTACGGCGACGAGGACAGATACGCCGATTCGGGATATTCCTGGTTCGATTCAGGTTGTGCCGCAGGAGGTTTTGCGCGATCGTAGAATACGATCGATTGGAGAAGGAATAGAGACTGTGAGTGGCGTAGTTGAAGCTGGCAAGTACTTCAACGGCACGAACGACTCCATAAGCATTCGCGGCTTTACAGTTTCCCGAACTCTCCGAAATGGATTCCCTGAGAACGCTGGTAATTCGCCCGTTAGTACTATCCCCGCAATTGTCCTTGATCGGTTAGAGATTCTGAAAGGTCCATCCTCAGTAGTGTCGGGTGCGATAGAACCGGGTGGGATTATTAACTATGTCACTAAGCAGCCTTTGCGCGATCCTTCCTACAAGATTGGCTTTGAGGCAGGGAGTTTTGGACGGTATCAGCCTAGTATTGATCTATCAGGTCCGCTGACAGCCGATAAAAATGCCCTTTACCGCCTCATTGCTGCCTACGAACGTCGAGAGAGTATCCAAAAATTCGGCAACTCCGAGATTACGTCATTCGCGCCTTCAATTTCATTTAAGCTGGGCGATCGGACAGATCTAGATTTGTACTTCGAGTACAGCAGGTACTATGCTAATCCCTTCATATCTGGGGTTCCAGTTTTTGACGATGGCAGTTTGCCTGAACGCAGTGTGTACCCTGGTTATCCCGGTTTTAATGAAATCGATGCGAGTGATAGAAGGGCTGGTTATTCATTAACCCACAGCTTTAATGAAAATTTGCAGATCCGCAACAATTTTGCTTTTACTAATACATTCTACAAAAGAAGACAAGTCTACGTAGACTCAGTTGTGGACAATCGTTTTCTCCGATTTGGTACTTTTGATGCCGATGAGAGCTATTACAACTACTATGCCGGAGTTGACTTACTCAGCAAGTTTAGGACTGGGTCTGTTTCCCACAACGTTTTGATAGGCTTGGATTTCAACTACTACACGACTAAGGGTGTCAGTGCTGGTAATTTCGATCCAACCGTTATCCCCTTTTTAGATATCCGCAACCCCAACTACAATGCTTTGACAGCAAAACCAGAGGTTTCTGCATCTCCTACAAATGTAACTGATAGAAAATCCTATGGACTCTATATTCAAGATCAGATCACCTTTAGTGATCAATGGAAATTACTGATCGGCGGACGCTATGACTGGATATCTGATGATACAGGATCGATTAGTCTGGATGATGTCAGGACTACTTCTGTGCAAAATGATGCAGCCTTCAGCCCTCGCATTGGCTTAGTTTATCAGCCCAGTAAAACTGTTTCACTTTATGCCAGCTATACCCAGTCGTTCAATCCAGCGATCGGACGCAATCCAGATGATCGCCCGTTTGAGCCAACTAAGGGAACGCAATACGAAGCTGGAGTTAAGACTGATTTTTTCAATGGTAGGCTTTCGGCAACTTTAGCAGCTTATAACATTACAAAGACAAATGTGCTGACTCCTGATCCTGATCCTAGCTTGGCGGTGCAGGGCTTCCAAGTGCAAGTTGGGGAACAACGCAGTCGCGGGATTGAGCTAGATGTCGCGGGCGAAATTTTACCGGGTTGGAGGATCATCGCTTCCTATGCGTATACTGATGCAACTGTCACTACCGATAATTCTAGTCCTAGTAAAGTTGGTAACCGCCTTGCAAATGTGCCGCAAAATCAAGCTAGTTTGTGGACGACCTACGAAATTCAAAAGGGGAATGCGAAAGGATTGGGATTTGGCTTCGGGCTGTTTTATGTGGGCGATCGTGAAGGTGATTTAGAAAACACATTTTCACTAGGGGACTATTTACGGACTGATGCGGCAGTCTACTACCGTCGCAATGGATTTAATGCTGCGATCAACATCCGTAATCTCTTTAACGTGAACTATATTAGTTCGTCTGCCTACAAGTTATATGTCGATCGAGGAGAACCGTTTACCGTTGTTGGCTCGATCGGTTGGGAATTTTGAGAAGATGTTTACCAGTTGACGTTAGGTAAGCAATTGCCATGATCGATCAGTTTGCGGAGAGTCTACGAAACTTGATAGGGAAAAAGCAAATCTGCTACCTATTTCAGTTGTTCCTACTGATGGCTTTCTCTACCTTTCTACTTGCCGCCTGTCAACATTCATCAGTACAAGAGCAATCTGCTCAAGTAAAACTACCTGACTGTCAAGTTGTTCAACACAAATTAGGGGAAACCTGTGTTCCAAAGCAACCACAGCGCATCATTGCCCTAGGAATTTCTTGGACGCTTGATCCAGTTTTGGCACTGGGTCTAAAACCAATTGCAACAAATACTTATAATTATGGAGAAGGAAGCTATTTTCCTGGACTTTCGGATGCGGAAGTTGCAGGAATTGAGATTATTGGATCTGAGAATCAGCCCTCTTTAGAACGAGTTTTAGGATTGAAGCCAGATTTAGTCATTGCCCTTGATCTTGATCCGCGACTTTACAATCCAATCTCCACGATCGCGCCAACAGTAGTCCGAGAATTTGAAAAAATCAAGTTCTCTTTCAAAGATAACTTTCGCTCGATCGCTCAACTGCTAGATCGCGAGGCAGAAGCAGAAAAAATTCTCGATCGCTATGAAGAAAAAGTCAGCAGATTACAAAGACGCTTAGAAAGTCAGCCCCAAAAACCAGAAGTTTCGGTCATTTATCATGTAGGAGGACAGTTTCAAGCACCAGCAAGTGAGGCGATTTGTTTTCAGGTGCTAAACGATCTCAATGTCCCCATCAAATCTGTATTTCTGAACCAAACTGAATACTTGCCGATCAGTATCGAAGTCATTTCTGAATATGATGCTGATATCTTATTTATTGTTGATTTCGATAACAAGCCATCATCTTACTTTTTGCAGAATCCTTTGATTGCATCATTAAAATCTGCCAAAAACCAGCAGGCTTATGCTGTTGGAGCGGATACATGGTTTCCGTATGGTCCTCTGGGGGTCGATAAACTACTAGATGAGCTTTCCAGTTATCTACTAAAGGATAGCAAGAACTGATTTCGCTGATAGTCGATCGTTAAGTTGTGAAGTGCGCGCTGCTCCGCAGATACCGCCAGGGTCGCGCTTTGATGGTCGATCGCTCGATGATGAACTGCGATCGCTTGATGATTTCTCAAGAGGTCGCGCTGCTATGCAGATACCGCAAGGGTCGCTTATCTCTCTGGCGATCGCTCCTTCAACCAAGCTTCTAAATCAGCCACACTGGTGAAATCTAACAACGCCTCGCCCAAGTCTTCTAGCATCGGTAGAAACAAAGTTAAAAGGCGCGACCCTAGCGGTATCTGCATAGCAGCGCGCATTTCCTCCGAAAGTTCCCGTCTCAGTTGTCGGGCGAGAAGACGGGTTACAAATGCGATCGCCTCTTCTTCCCGAACGATCGAGTTCCGAACTCCAAATTTCGAGTTCTGAAGTGGAACGATCGTGTTTTGAAGGAGAACGATCGCATTTTAAGTCGGAACGATCGCTCCATCTAATTCGGCTACCTTAGTTTGAGCAATGCCATGAACTAATCGATTGCACGAACCCGTTGAGTCTTGAACATTGGGCTTCCCCCGCTTTGGGGCAATTCATCCCCTGATTCAGCAACGCCGGAATTAGAAGTAGAACTGCGATCGCGCTACTCCGTCCGATCCCTGTTCCGATCGTTTCAAATACCAGCATGAGAATAATGCGTCGCATTGTTATGTTCTCTAAATTGAATGATGTTAGCGATCGTGCTTAAAACTCCGCTCCCAGACTTCCAGTTGTTCTGGTATCAAAATTTGAGCCATTGCTTTGAGATAATCCACAATTGCATCTCCGAGAAGCAAGCCTCCCACAATGTCCAAGACCATCTTTGGCAAAATCGCCATGACGAGGAACCTGATAATAAATACGATCGGTGCGGCTCGAAACTCTGGCTCAATTCTGGCTTTTAGTTGCTCATTGGCTTGCTGATATTGAGCTTCTTGCTCAGGACTCAACGGCACTCCCGCATCCTCATACATCTGTCGAATCTCCTCCCAGCTTTGAACTTCCATTGTCCAATCTGATCGAGAATCATCCGGTTGCATTGCTGGTTCTCCTGAGTGGGTGTGCAATTAGAAAACAAGAGGTTTATACCCAATCAATTTGTGAATGCTACAGATCCTTCGCCCCTAGACCCCCATTCTGAGGGACTTTGAGAATTCGAGACTTCTTTGGCTTGAAGTCCCCTACAAGTGGCGGATTTAGGTTGCTCTCCAAGATCTGTAGCACTCAAAGATCAATTTGGTATTAGCCTTGCGAACTTGCTCAAACTGTCGAGGCGTGAGATTTGCACCTCTAAATTCATTGTTCAGATTGTGCTTCTCAACGGCTGGATCGCTTTCGCGATCAATGACAGGCGACACTTCCCAACTTGCTTTATCGATCGAGTCAACCAAAGCATCTTTTGGAGACTGAGCAACCGTCACACTTACCAATCCAACCAAGATTGCAGTACTAGCAACAACAGTCATCAACAATCGTCTCATTGTTTTCCTCACGTTAATTGATGTCATTGAACTAAGGAAAAACGCCATCTTTTTGCAATTGCTTTTGGAACGATTTTGGCAGACTTTTGATTTTGCAGTGCCGAGGAGAATCGCCTTCATAGCGCCAAGTCAAGATCTTGCCTGTTCGATCGAACTCCACATTAATTTCGCAAAAGTCCCGATCGACGATCGTTCCTCCACCCGTGACAACAGTTTCCTTTTCGCCCCGACGATTGCGAGACTCATTGACATAGGTTGGTTCTTTAGAAAGCTCTTCTCGATCGGCAATGTAAGAATAGAGCGTGTTTCCATTCGGCAAAGCAAACGAAGTAGTTGGCGCACCATATTTGCGAACAAACTCATTTACATTGCGACCCACCCAACTGCTCATGGTGGTATTCAATTGTTCTTTTGCCTTGCGATCGTCGCAGCCAACTAAGCTAATACTGGTCGCAAGTAAAAGCACCGGAATCCAAACTTTCATATTCATGGTTGTACTTCCTGACTATCGAAATGCTAAATCTGAACGAAGTTCGAGCGTCAAATCAGCATGGGGTCTGATAGAGATACGTTCTGACTGTTGTTTGCCTAGCGCTTTTCGTGTTGCACGGAGATACGTGTTCCCGCTGGAACTAAGGTTCTTTGAGTTGTGACGGCTCGATCGAACGAAGTCCAATCGCTAACCCGCACTTGAGCATTTGCCGCACTTGGAATACTGACACTGCTCAACATCACTACACTCGTCATCAGCAGCGCTAATTTGCTGTGTCTCATCGGTTTCACCTTGGAAATTTCTAGGTTTGTTGGGAACATTTGGCCTTTACCCTGTGCGATCGACTAAAGTCCGCGTCGAGCTTGGGCTACATTGGCTTCTACTCGTGCAGCGCGTGCCGGGTCGAGTGTTTGCCGCGCAACAGTTACAAACCGCTCATACTGTCGTGGCCCTGCTCCTTGTGCAAGTGCATTGAGAGCCGGGAACAATCGCGCATCCTCGGCATCCGTGAGAGGGACGTTTTCGAGTAGACAGCGGCGGAAGACTGACTGAAGAACAACACGGCTCACCGCTTGTTGAATGTTTCTCGATACCTTACCAGCGTTTGCAGTGCCAAACACCGAGCAACCTCGACCCCTCTGAAATTCAGGTTGCAACAACTGTGTCCCACCAGCAGGTTGTGACTCTGTAATCATTTGTGTCCCATTACTGGGGCGTGCAGTATTACTTGCCAGCAAAGCAGCCACATGCGCCTCAATGCGTCCTATACGGTTTGCATCCAAAATTCGACGCACACCAGCGAGGAATGTATCGTACTGCGCCTTAGTTCCAGCACCATTACCAAGATTGTCTCGAATCCCTGCGGTTAGCGCTTTGATCAGGGGGTAGATGCGATCCTCTTCTGCCGTTGTGACGGGGACACCTTCCATCACACAGCGTCGCATGATTAGTTCTAGTAGCACTCGGTTCGCGACTTCACGACCCGCAGGCGTTGTCTGACCGGGATCGACGCGCCCAAACTGTCCGCAGCCGCCACCCCCACGGACGAACTCTGGTGCTGGTGTGGTTGCCCCAGTGAGTGGCTTCGCTTGCGCTAGTTGAGCATAGCCCATTGTCACTGTGAGCGTACTAGCGGCGATTAGAGCTTTCATCTGATTCATCGACAACCGAACACGATTCAATCCGTTCATTGCTTTCACCTTCATTAACTTTGTAGTTTGCTTGTTCCTCTCAGAACAAATCAAATCTACGAGTTAGCAAGGGTTATTCACATGAGGCTAGAGTCCTGATTTTCTGATAGGTCTGGAGTCCTAGGTGAACTGAGAGATAGGGCTGTAGTCCCAAGCGTAACTTGATCAGAATGTGATACAAAAAAGCAACTTATCCATACCGCATCCTCATGTTTAGAAGACTTTCTATCACCAAATCCTGGTTACACTTACAGCCGCATCCTTTTCGATTGTTGTTGTATTTGGAGTGGATTTTACTGGGGATTTCGACCTTCAAAATCTTTGGATTTCCAGTTTGGTTACAGCCCGCACTGTGGGATGGCAAAACGCACACCTGGGGCAAGCCTTCCTTCTGGAATGGGTCAGAGTACTTTGTGCAAATCAGCCTCAAACCAACCGATACGATTACGATTCTGAGCCTCTTACTGGCGTTTGGATTGATGGGTTTCGGATTGCCAACTACGCGGCTCGGTAAGTGGATTCATACCTCGATCGCATTCATGATCATTGGGACGATCGCAAATATTCAAGGTTGGGGATTAGAAACGCTTTCACCCTTATTGCTGATTGTTCTGTTACGCAGTTGTCTGATGTTTCAGAAGCGCGATCGTTGGATCATGGCAGTCTTGATGTGGTGCATTTATCCAATCACCCTATTTCCTTTTCTGCTGGTTTGGATTATTCTACATCCTGCCATCCGGTCTAAAGGTGAATGGGCATCCTTTGACTGGCTTACATTCTTACCCAACGGCGGCGCTCGTCTCAATGCAGAATTTAGTGCAGAACAAGTTAGCAAGTTCTTTGACTATCTACAGGATTTTATTCTGTTCTTCTTAACAGATAGCTTGCTTTCATTTGGGTTGATTCTATTATTTGTTCTCCTTTTAGTTGGTTCAGTCGTCAATGAGCGGAACGGACGACGCAAACTTGCACAGGCACACGAACAGCTTTATCAATATTCAATTCAAATTGAAGACCAGGCAACATTACAAGAACGCACCCGCATTGCTCGTGACATTCACGATTCTCTAGGTCATCTATTGACGACTCAGAATGTGTTGCTACAAAATGCGGCTCTCTCACTACAGTCAAATTCTGATGAGGCAAAAACGTTTCTCGATCAAAGCCGACAAATTTCTTCAGATGCGCTGAGAGAACTGCGACAATCGATCGCACTGCTCCGTTCTGATCCGCTAGAAGGTCGATCGCTGAGTGATGCCATTGCCACTCTTACCCAAAACTTTCAGCTTGCAACAGGGTTATATCCAACGGTTCGCCTGGAGACACAAGTAGCCTTACCGACCAGAATACAAGTTGCAGTCTACCGGATCATCGAAGAAGCTCTAACCAACGTCCAGAAATATAGCAATGCCACTCAGGTTAACATTCAAATTAAACTAGAATCAACTGAAAAAACTTGTCATCTTTCTCTGCAAATCGAGGATGATGGGCGAGGGTTCCAAGTTGAGCAAAATGCAACCGGATTTGGGCTACGAGGAATGCAAGAACGCGCCGAAAGTTTAGGCGGAACCTTCCAGATCATCAGTGCTCCGGGCGCAGGTTGCAAAGTCTGTGTAACCATTCCACTCCCTCAAGTGATTTTATGATTCGCCTGCTTCTAGTCGAAGATCAAACGCTACTCCGTCAGGGACTCAGACGTTTGTTAGAGGCGCAATCAGATCTACAGGTGATTGGAGAAGCAGAAAACGGGCAACAAGCGATCGAGCAAGCCGCGCAGCTTCAACCCGATTTAGTCTTAATGGATGTGCAAATGCCTGTGATGGACGGCGTTGCCGCGACTCAAATGATTTGCGATCGCAGCCCTCAAATCAAAGTTCTGATTCTCACCACCTTTGACGACGAGCACTATATTCAACAGGCGATGGACTTTGGCGCGATCGGCTATCTCCTCAAAGACACCCCTTCAGACGAACTTGCCGATGCCATCCGTTCTGCTCACAGAGGCTACACCCAGCTCGCCCCCGGACTGTTTCAGAAAGTGTTTTCTCAGCGGGTCGCCTCCCCAAATTCAGTCAGTTCGTCAAAAATTGAATTAGCAGAATTATCCCCTAGAGAACGGGAAGTACTGAGCCTGATTGCCACAGGTGCCAACAACCGCGAAATTGCTGAAGTTCTCTGCATTACTGAGAAGACGGTGAAAAATCATGTCTCCAGCATTTTGAGTCGGCTAAATCTGCGCGATCGCACTCAAATCGCCGTCTTTGCCCATTCCTTTCTCACCCCAAAGTTGTCTGAGAATTCTGAATCTGTCAGAAAATAAAAGCTCTCGGCTCCCAACCTCACGTAATTAATCCCTACAAAATAGGCAGAGTGCAAGAAAAGTTGCAGGCGGCAAACAAGCTTGACTCACTTAAAAACCGCTAACCCAGGCAAGGCTGTAATTTTCTTTATATCCTCGTATGTAATTCACGCAAGCTTTACAGCTATTTTTACTTCTATCAGATAAAAGTAAAATGTCAGGGTTACTGAGAAATCCCTCATTTGGATTGAAAGATTACTGATTTTCAGCTTAAAGTTGCGAATGAGAGGGAATTCTAGATAAAAGTGCTGTAGATATCCAGGGTGTTCGATATCTTTGTCTACTCGCCCTTTCTTTTAGACACATGACGCTCCAGATATGGGTGTCAAAATTTACGACAGCCAATCCATTCGAGGAGTCCCAAAAGCCTGATCGCTGATTTAGACTTGGTAGAAATTGGTACATCTAGTCTCTGGTCATCGTGCCAAAATCATCCTAGATTAAACGTGAAACGCATTCCAAGCTCCGCAAGATCTGAGCCGATCGATCGCCCAATGGCTGGCCGCAAGTTTTAACCCGCCCCGATCGCCACTGGCTCAAGGAATCCTTTAGCTTCTCACTGAAAACCGTTATGACTGCATCTCCTCATCTGCCCAACCGCCACGTTGGTGATCTTCTCAAAGACACCTTCGTCACCAGCAAATCTTCTCTCACCAGTGAACGGGTGCCCCTCAATCATGTCGTGATGGATGTGATCCCACATGGGGAGCCGCCTAATGTGGGTCGGGCAGAGTTTGTAGTTGCACCGTCTCTTGCAGAGTCTGCTCTCGTCTCGACTCAGACCACTTCACTACCCGCCAAAGGTCGGTTTGCCTCTTTTCTGGCTCCCCTGACGCAGACCAGATTTAAAGAAGTCGTCAAAGAGGTTGAGCAAAAGCTGCAAATCGTGAATCAGACCCTCTCAATGCTGGACATGCAAGGGTTTGAGACCATTCTCGAAGAGATGCTCAATTCGATCACCTCCAAAACAGGAGAATTGCTCAACGCTGATCGCACAACGATTTATCTATTGGATGAGGAAAAGAACGAGCTTTACACCACGACCGCAGAAGGAGAAGAGGGACGCAGCATTGAGATTCGCTTTCCGATCGACCAGGGGATCGCGGGCGAAGTGGCAACCTTTAAACGAGCCGTCTACAACCCCTTCGATTTTTTCAACGATCCGCGATCGACTCAAGCCAAAATTCAGTATCAAAAGACGGGATATCGAACCTTTACGATGCTGACCCTGCCTTTACTCAATGACCAAGAAGAGCTAGTCGCCGTTGTGCAATTGGTCAACAAATTAAAACCAGGCTGCGATCGTCACGCTCCCATTGATGAGCAGATTGATCTCAATGGCTTTACTGACTACGATGAGCAGGTTTTTGAAGATTTTGCGCCGTCGATTCGGCTGATTTTAGAATCCTCTCGATCGTTCTACATTGCCACTCAAAAGCAACGGGCCGCCAATGCTCTGATCAAAGCGACCCAATCTTTGAGCCAGAGCAGCCTCGACCTCGACGACACCCTCAAGCGCGTGATGGACGAGGCCAAAAAACTGATGAACGCCGATCGCAGTACCCTCTGGCTGATCGATCGCGAACGGGATGAAGTCTGGACTCGCGTCACCCTAGCGGACGGCACCTTGAGAGAATTGCGATTACCGATCGGATTGGGCAGCTTTGTCGGGCAAGTGGCCGCGTCGGGCGAAGTGCTCAATATTTCCTTTGACCTCTACGAACACGACGGCGCAGAAACCGCCAAGCAAACCGATCAAGCGACGGGCTATCGTACCTGTAGTCTGCTCTGTATGCCCGTTCACAACTCAGACGGTGAACTGATCGGGGTGACTCAACTGGTCAACAAGCAGAGACAGGGCGACTACCCTTCCTACGATCCTGCTAACTGGCCCCAGGCTCCCGAATGCTGGAGAGCGAGTTTTAACCGCAGTGATCAAGATTTTATGGCCACCTTCAACATTCAGGCCGGGGTCGCATTGCAAAACGCCAAACTCTTTGAAACTGTCAAACAGCAAGAGCAGATGCAGCGTGATATCTTGCGATCGCTCTCCAACGGTGTGATCTCAACAGATAAAGAAGGCTTCATTATTGCCGCTAACGAAAGTGCGAAAAAACTTTTGGGACTGGATGGGTTGGCGGCGATCGAAGGTCGTCTGATCACGGATCTGATTCGCATTGAGACGGGTGATTTTTGTCGCTGGTTCAAAATGTCGCTAGACGCGCAAAATCGTGAGCAGTACTATCCCGATCAGACGCTGCAATCGGTCGTCGGCGAAGAACAGCACAGCATTAATTTGTCGATCAACACGATCGCCGCGGCCAATGACAACCAAAAAGTGTCCGGTGCGCTAGTGGTGATGGATGACATCAGTGACGAAAAGCGGCTCAAAAGTACGATGTACCGCTATATGACCCAGGAACTGGCAGAGCAGCTATTAGAAAATCCAGATGCCGCCAAGATGGGAGGCGATCGCAAAGAAGTGTCTGTCCTGTTCTCCGACATTCGCAGCTATACAACCCTGACAGAAACGCTGGCCGCCGAAGAAGTCGTGGAAATGCTCAACCAATATTTTGAGTCGATGGTGGATGCGGTCTTTGCTCACAAAGGTATTCTTGACAAGTACATCGGCGACGCGATCATGGCGGTTTTTGGCTCACCGTTGCCGCTGGATGATCATCAGTGGATGGCAGTCAAAACGGCAGTAGAGATGCGAGAACGACTGGAACTCTTTAACGAAAGACGCGAAGCCGAAAATCAGAAAGCGATCAAAATTGGTATTGGCATCAATTCAGATACCGTGATCAGCGGCAATATTGGCTGTAGCAAGCGGATGGAGTTTACGGCGATCGGCGATGGGGTTAATCTGGGTGCCCGACTCGAAGGCGCAACCAAACTCTATGGCACCGATATTGTCATTAGTGAAAGTACGTATCGACCCTGTGCCGATCGGGTTTGGGCGAGAGAGCTTGATTTCATCAAAGTCAAAGGCAAAAATCAGCCCGTCGCCGTCTACGAACTGGTAGGGCTGCGCGATCAATCGATCCCTGCCCAAAAACAGCAGGCGATCGAGCATTACCACAAAGCGAGAGAGCATTATCTAAAGCGCAAGTTTGCTCTGGCAGTGGGTGAGTTTGCCCAGGTTTTGGAGATTGACAGCCACGATCGAGCCTCATCTTTGCACATGATTCGCTGTCAACATTGGCTGACCAATCCCCCGCCTGACGACTGGGATGGAGCCTGGGCGCTCACCGAAAAATAGCCTGAATTTTCTTCACAGTTAAAAAAGCCAATCCTATCTTTGAGCAGAAGCAATTAGCCCAATCAGGTAATGGGCAGTCAGGCTGAGAAAAGTTAAACTGCTGCTAGTAAAGCTTGATTCGGCCAGTCTGGTAAGTTCCACAGAAAGTTAACCCAGGAAGTTGAGTCGCCCTGGATTTGAAATGGTTTCACCATCATTTTTCATAATGTCTCACTCAAATCACGCTGATAGCCTTCATTTCTCTCAGAATGACTTTAAGCCAGACTCTCGTCAGTCTGGTCTTGAATTAAACCATTTGCCAAATCTCGAAACACTCATTCCTCAAAATCTTAGTCCTAACAAACGGGCCATTATTGAGCGATTGATTGCGCTACATCAAGCAGAAAGCGCTAATTAAATGTGAATTCGAGTATTCACTTCGGTTATGGAGTCGAGTTGTCCCTAAATCTCCCATGAATCTTGTCTAAAAGTGCGTCAGCATGGGGGGATCGGCGACAGAAGGGCGGAACATCGAATCAAAAAACATTGTTGAATTGACGCTAATTAAATGTGAATTCGATGGATTGCTTCACTCCGATTGTCCATCTGGGAACGCCCCCTACATCCCCCACAAGTGAGGGACTTTGAGCCGGAGTAATTGTTTTGAAGTCCCCCAGAATGGGAGGTTGGGGGGCAGAAGCGGTTGACAACGCAGCGAAAAATCTTCATCGAACCGACGCTAATTAAAGCTACCTGCCAGCACCCCCGATTTGATTTTGTAAATTTACGATCAGGTATTTAGAGAAATCCGTAAATTCCCTGACCTGTCTTGCGAAATCATTCTGGAATAGTCTGTAGTCCTCTTTGAGTGCAATGCCCGTTCCCCCGCATGGTCTCAGATAGGCAGGCTAAAACAATGATGACCAAAGAGCAGTCCCTTCAGATTCTTCAAGAACTAATTGTTAATGTCGAGAAAGCCGATACAGATGACTTTTTCGACCTCGCCCATATTGCTGGACTCAACCCGCTAAAAGATTTTTCTGAGGCGAATTTGAGCGGCGTTGATTTACGCTCTAAGAATATGTCTCATGCTGATCTAATTGGTGCCAATCTAGTCGGTGCCAACCTGATCAACACCAATTTGACCGAGGCGAACCTGATCAGCGCCAATCTGACCAACGCAACCCTGATCAGCGCCATTCTCACAGGAGCAAAACTAATCAGCGCCAACTTGACGGCCGCCGTTTTGATGAGTGCAGCATTAGATAATGCCAATTTGATCGAGGTGACTCTGGTCAGCGCTAATCTCAGTCAGGCAGACATTCGGCGGACAACTCTACTAGGAGCCAGACTAGAGGGCGCAAATTTGAGCGGGGCAAACCTGAATCATTCTGACCTGCGTCGAGTGAGCCTGATGGATGCTGACTTGAGGGGTGCCAGCTTGTATGGAACTGACCTCAGCAGTGCCGATTTGAGAAACTCAATCCTTGCAGATGCCGATTTCACAGGCACTAAAGTTGAAAGAACTCGATTTAGTCAAGTCTCAGAACTGTCGAAGGAAATGAGGCGTGACTTGAAGCAGCGGGGGGCGATTTTTGGGGGATGAGGGAGAACTTCGATGATCTGTTCCCCCTTTGGGGGTAATCTGCTTCGTGAGGAGAGATGAGGGATGAGTTAGGGTTTGATCCTTTAGCCATCCCAATTCTCTACTGAGCGCCATCAGACCTGCGAAGACCCTAGATCCGACACTCTCACTCGCTCTGTTTAAAGTTCAAAGTCTAAAGTCTGACAAGACACGATCGGCTATCAAGTCGGGTTAACAACGGCGGCAGGGCCCAGTAGCGAGAGGTAGGGTTCGATGAAGCAGCGATCGGCTGCCGATTGGGCCCCTTCTACCGTTACGGCCGCTACCTCTTCTTGAAAGCGGGTGTCAAACTCGATGCCTAATCCCAAGGTTTCGTACCAGCCAAAAATTTGAGCAAGCTGAGAATTGGTCTGTTTGCCAAGGGCGTATTGACCCAGCATCTTGTTTTTGGCGGACTGCAATTCTTCTGGGGTCAGGGTTGTCGTGCGGAGGCGATCGACTTCAGTTTGCAAACCTTCTTGAGCGATCGCCGTATTCTCTGGTGCGGTGCCCATGTAGACGACAAATTGGGAGGTGTCGAGGCGGGTGGGGTAGAAGGCAGATACTTCGTAGGCTAGTCCTCGTTTCTCCCTCAACTCGACAAATAGGCGGCTCGACAGTCCGTTGCCTAAGTAGGTGTTTAAGACTTTGAGGGCGGCGTAGTCTGAGGCAGTTGTGGCATCCAAGCTGACCGCAGGGGCAAGATAACCCAGCATGACGATCGACTGTTGCGTTTCCTGGGGCGTGATGGCTTGCTTGGGGGCGGCGACGATCGGCGGCAAATTCAAAGTCGGTAGGGGAACGGAGGGGGCTTGCCAATTGCCCAATACAGACTCGACTTGCGCGATCGCGGCTTCGGAAGTCACTCGTCCTGCAATGCTGATCACAAGATTGTCGGGTCGAAAATAGGTTTGATGATACTGCTGTAAGTCTTGCTGCGTCAGTTTTGCAACGGTTTCCTCGGTGCCCAAGCCCGATCGAGCGTAGGGATGCTGACCATACATGGCTTGACGCAACTGATCCATCGCGATCGTAAAGGGTTGCTCTTGTTGAGAGCGAATGGCTTGCAGGGTGAGCCGCCGTTCTAACTCGACCTCTTCTAAGGGGAAGGTGGGCGATCGCAGCAGTTCTCCCGCCAGCGTTAACATCTGAGCAAAGTCTGAAGAGACAGTTTTTAGGCTCATTAAGAAGTAATCGGAGGTCGAATCTGTATTTAAGCTGGCTCCGATCGTTTCGACCTGTTCGGCAATCTCCAGGGATGAAAACTGCTGGCTGCCTTTGGTGATGACGGATGCGACGAGATGAGACAAACCGGACTGTTGAGGAGATTCCCATCGGCTCCCAGATCGGACAAAGATTCTAGCGGCAATGATGTCAGCCGAGGGATTTTCGACTACTAAAACGACGATGCCATTGTTGAGAACGGTGCGATGGATGGTGCGCTGGGCAAGAGTGGAAGTCACGATCGTAAAAGTCCTGATGAATATTGCTAAATCTAAGGTTTTCAGCCGTCGTTTGACGAGGTTTAAAGAGCTTTCATGACGATCGTGGCATATCGGTAAGGGGACAAATAGCAACTCGCCAACTCCTGCAAGTCTTCGAGGGTGATGGCTTGAATCCGTTGGGGATAGCTGACGGCAACCTCTGCCTGAGCGATCGTGTGGTAGTAGCCATACAGTCCGGCAAGCTGGCTGGGAGTCTCAGTTGAAAAGGCGTAGTCGTTACAGAGCAGGCGTTTGGCGCGGGCAAGCTCTCCTGCGGCGACGGGAGTGGTGATCAGTTCTGAAAGGCGATCGCAAATCAAGGCCTCAACTCGTTCTAGCTGGTCGGGATCAAGCCATGCAGTGATTGTAAAGATCCCGGATTCGCGCTGAAGTGTAAATCCACTGCTGATCCCTTGGACGAGTTGCCGTTCTTCACGCAGTTCTTGAACTAACCGGGACGATCGACTCTCCGCCAGCAAAACTGATAGCACCTCTAGCCCATAGGCATCTTGTAGCGGGTCTCGGTGTTCGGCTTCAGGAAATCGTTGCCAGGGCAAAGTTTCTACATCGGGTCGCAATGGAGGAGTCTTGATCCCCGGAGTCATCCACGCCATCATCAAACGGGCTTGCTCTAGTCGAGGCAGTCTGAGTTCTTGACGACGAATTCCAGTTAGAGGCGGCTCGGCTTCGAGACTGGATTGGGCACAGGTGAGCGGCATTTGGAAGGGATGAAAGGCGCGATCGACTTCCCGAATTGCCTCATCCTGCGAAACGTCTCCTACGATCACCACGGTCATGTTGTCAGGCTGGTAGTGGCTGCGATGAAACTGGCGCATTTCTGCGGGCGATCGCTCCATCAGTTTTTCTTCGGTGCCCAGAATCGATCGTCCGTAAGGATGTCGTTGATAAACACTTTCCATCAAGGCTTCAAAGGCGATGCAGTCTGGATTGTCGTAGGTTTGGCGAATTTCTTCTAACACGACATCGCGCTCTCGATCGAACTCGTCATCAGGGATCGCCGCATTCACCAGCAGATCGCCCAAGTGAGGTAACGTATCGCCCAGATGATGAGCAGCCGTGGTGATGAAATAGTGGGCGTAGTCGTAGCTGGTAGCTGCGTTGGTCATGCCGCCTCGATTTTCGATCGCGTGATCAAAGCTGCCGGGAGGTTGGCGATCGGTGCCCTTAAAAATCATGTGTTCGAGAAAGTGGGCCATGCCTGACCATTCGTCGGGTTCAACGATCGCGCCTGCTTTGACCCAGACATCAACCGCGACGACACCAGAAGGAACGTGTTGGTGAATCAGCGTTAATCCGCCCTCTAGCGTGAGAATGTTGGCTGGAAAGGGGGCTGTCGAGAACTGGGACGATCGGGGTAAGTTCAAGATTATTTTTGGGTGGGGTTGAGGGACAGTCCAAGCTGAGGAGAGGATTGGACAATCAAACAAGTCGGCTAATCATCAAAACTTTACCGACCCATCTACTCATCTTATTCATTCTTTAACCCATTCATCACACGATTTTGCAGCGTCTTTAGGCGTAATCTTGCGGGATTAGTTGTGAGTGTAAAGATTTCTAGACTTTCGTACAAAAATTCCCCTGCTGAGTTCAACAAGGGAAAGCAATTCTGTGAAGTTCACCGCAACGCCGTTTTACCTCAGTTTTTGACCTGGTGCGAGACCAGGTGGGAGCCGATCGCCCGACTTAAAGTTTCCGGATGCAAGTCCGGTCTACTGCCGCCAGACGGATTTAAGTTCCCTAATTGAAAAGCAAGATCATAAAACATTATTGGCAGTCACCAACGCCGCAGTTGAACCTCACTCATTCTAGCGGGAAAGGGGGAGTTTGGGGAGAGGGGGTTGAAGGAGGGATGAGGGATGAGGGATGAGGGATGAGGGATGAGGGATGAGGGATGAAATGTTTTAGGGGCTGTACCAGATGGATTCGATCGTCTTGGAAAGAGCGATTGCGTCTCCTCTCAAATCCTGGGAGGTGTTTAGTAGAACGGTGACGTGTCCTAGTTTTCGGCCGGGGCGCGATTCGGTTTTGCCGTACCAGTGGATGAAGGCGTTGGGAATTTGGGCGAGTTGTTGGCGCTTGGGGAGATAGTCGCTGTGGGAATTTTCGTAGCCTAAAAGATTGACCATGAGAGCGCCTGCACCCTTCATTTTGGGAGTTTCTAGCGGCAATCCGCAGACGGCTCGAAGCTGTTGCTCAAATTGGGAAGGGGCGCAAGCGTCGATCGTATAGTGCCCAGAGTTGTGAGTCCGGGGCGCGATTTCGTTGACTAAAACGTTTCCTTCAGATGTGAGAAATAGCTCAATTCCAAAAATACCGACGACTTGCAGGCTGTCTAAGAGCGTACGAGCGATCGCTTCCACTTCTTGAACAGTGGACGCAGGCAGATCGGCCGGGGCAATGACGCGACGGCAAACTTGATTTTCTTGCTGAGTCTCGACAACGGGATAGACGACGAGTTCTCCCGTGAGCGATCGGGCTGCCATCACGGCCAATTCCCGCTCAAAGGGCACAAATTCTTCAATTAGAAGCGGCTGATCCCCTAGTTTTTTGAGGGTGGCTTCTAGCTCGTCGAAGTTTCTGAGAATGAACGTGCCTTGACCGTCGTAACCGTGGCGGCGCGTTTTGAGAACGATCGGAAACTTAGAAATATTGGCGTTTGAGAAGTCAGAAAATTGAGGGGTGGGAAGGTGACGATCGCGCAAATAGCAGCGCTGATCGTACTTATCCAGGAGCGGTTTGAGAGACTCTAAACTGGGACGAAAGCAAGCCTTTTGAAGCTGAGAGAGTGCCGCTAAATCGACGAATTCGTTTTCAAAAGTGATGACTTCGCACTGTTGAGCGAGTTGAGCGGTGGCGGCGGCGTTCTCGATCGGGGCAAGGATGGTCTGAGCAGCGATCGACACAGCCGGATCGGTCTCTTCGGGAGTTTGAATGATTAACGCAACGCCCAACTTTTTGGCTGCGTCTGCCATCATCCAGGCTAACTGTCCGCCTCCAATCACGCCAACGGTTCGAGCAGGGTTAGCACTTTCTGAATTCATCGCAACGACATTAACGGCAACCTAAAGATTCTCTCGTATCGACACCCGTTTTGGAATTTGTGCCTTGAGCAACCTGACAAAGTTCTCGAATTTGGGCACCGTCTAAAACAGCGTTGGTGAAGTCGGTTCCGTTAATGTTGATGTCTTTAAAGGTGGAGCGCAACAAAATTGCATCGGTCAAAATCGCATCACTCAAATTCGTGCGAGTGAACTTGACTTGATCCATGAATGCGTTGGTTAAGTCGGCTCCCTGTAAGTTGGTCATCGTCAACACAGAGGCACTTAACACGACCCCTTTCATATCAGCGTTGGCAAAATTGGTGCTTTCGAGATTGGCGTTAGAAAACTCCGCCGATCGCAACGTCTGCCCCGAAAAGTCTTTCCTCGCCAATTCCGCATTGCTGTAAGAAAGGGGTGGCGGATAGTCCAACGCTTGAGCCGGGAGCGAACAGAACCAGAGAATCAGCGCTAACAGAAAGGCAGCCGATCGCCAAAGCATCATAGAATTTCTCGATCGTGAATAAAGTCAGCTTACCTCACGAATGAAACCTTAAATCGATCGTGCCAAATGCCGAACGAGAACTCAGAAATGCCATCATCTCTCAATCAACCAAACCGTCTTTTCATCTCTCCTCGCGAAGCAGATTACCCCCAAAGGGGGAACAGATCATCAAAGTTCTCCCTCATCCCTTTCTCAACGACAACCCAACGATTCTCTCGTATCAACTCCTGTTTTTGAATTTGTGCCGCTGGCTGATTTGCAAAGCTCTTTGACCTGAAGGGCACTCAAGATTGCACCACTAAAGTCTGCGCCCGTCACGTTGGCATCGCGAAACTCAGTCCGCAGCAGCATAGCGTCGGTGAGAACGGCATCACTCAGATTCACGTTCAGAAGACGAACTTGATCCATCATGACCTGATTGAGATTTGCGCCCTGAAAGTTGGTTTCTCTAAGCGTTGAGGTGCTGAATACGGCTCCTTCTAAGTTGCTGTTTGAGAAATTGGCTTTGTCGAGATCAGCGCCCGGAAATTCTTCGGTTCGCAAGTCTCTGCCTGAGAAATCTTTGTTTCCAGATGCGTCGCTGGCAAAGTCGAGGGATTTACCACTGGCCGCAGTCGAGGCGGCCGCATTTGCGGGAAGCGTCCCATTTAGGCAGAAAAGAACGGCAAGAACGATCGACAAAATCAAAGTTCGCAGCCGAGGCATCAACGGTGTGCAGATCATTGCTGAATGTTAAGAGAGTCCATTCTTAGTTTATGAGGAAGGGGCGCTTTGTTGGTTGCTGTCTTCTGCGTATTCCTGGTTTGATTGAGCGACGGCGATCGTCACGGCTCCAGATCCTTCAACTCGAAAGATTTTCTTGGGAATCAAGAGATCAGGGTTTCCACTTCCCAAAATGGCGGCTGCTTCTGAGACGCTGGGCGTTCCCGATCTGCTGTCAACCACGGCTGAAGGATTGGGGACAGAAACCGATCGCAGCGCTTCGGCAGAAAAGTAACGCAAAGGGAGATGACGCTGACCGCAAAATTCCAGTAGTCCGGCTTCATTGGATTTGGTGTCGATCGTGGTCAAGGCGGCGATCGCCAACTCAGCTAAATGATTTGCTTGAAAAATCTCTCGAATCGCCTGGTCAATCAAGACTTGAGAAACGCCCCGCTCACAGCCAACGCCCACCCACAACACTCGCGGATGCCACTGCACTTTGGGTAACTTTGACTCTGGAGCAAACCGCCGCTGAATCGCACTAATCCAAATTCGCCCTTTGGGCGTTGGGGGGTGATCTCGTTGGGTCGCCGTGTATTCAGGAAAGCCAAAATAGAACGAATGATCAGACGGTAATTCAGTTTGCCACTGCGTTGAGCCTGCTTCTTGAATGACTTGAATGGGATCTTGATGAGCGATTGCTTCCCTCACGCCTTCCCAATCTCCGCTGCCTTTTTGCCAGCCGTACAGACTTCCCAAACGGACGATTTCTAGCATGAGCAATCGTTCAAATCCTACTTTTTGAAATTAGTACAACGAGAGGCTTGACAAACACTGAAAGGAGGTGTCATATTTTACGCATAGCGAAAGACATAAACGTTAGGCGCAAGGCTTGGGTTTCCGTCTCATGTGCAGCATCTCAAAGTTTCAGATTAATGTGTAGCTCGTATTTTGGCTCAACATTTATCTAGCTAGAGATTCAGAAGGTCAAAATTTAGATGGATGCTGGTTCAGAATACTGGCTGTACGTCAATTTGAAGCTCTGAGATACTGTTTTTGAGACGATAACCATCAAGGTTACTAAGTAATTCGATCGGGTTTCTCTTAGAGGATTCGATTTTGTGCCTGGGTTTCTCTTAGAGAATTCAGGTCGCGCCAAATAAATGTCCGACGCTTCTAACAAAATTATTAGGAGCTTACGCATGATGAACATGCAAAATTTTGGCAATTCAACTCCCTCTTGCGCTTTGTATTGGGACTGGCAAAACGTTAGATGTACTGACAACGAAGCAGATTATTTGTTGAGTTGGGCAGACATTGTATTTAACCTGAAGAGCAAAAAAGCTTACGCTTACTGGCGGCGTGAAAACGAGCAACGCGAAGAGTTCCTCTACAAAATTGGACTTGAGTGCGTCAACATCCCTTCCCGCCAAAAGAACAGTGTAGATGACCAACTGATTCAAGATTGTAGAAGCCAAGCTTTGAATAATCCACAGATTAATGTTGTGATTCTCGTCTCTGGAGATAAAGATTTTGCACCATTAGTTCGTGACCTAAAAGCTAAAGGGAAATGGGTCATCATCATTGCTCAATGCAACAACGTTAGTAAGAAACTACGTGAATTAGCTAACGAGTTTCGCTACGTGAGTGAGCTTTTCAAACAAGCTGCTTAATCAGGTAGAAAATCTACTCAAGAGAGAAGGGATTACAATGCACAAACTTCTGACATTCCACAATGAAAACCTGTTGCGTCATGCACTGACCCATCGTTCTTACATAAACGAAAATCCGGGGGAAATGCAGAATGAACGGCTGGAATTTTTGGGAGACGCAATCCTGACTTTCTTGAGTGGAGAATATCTGTATCGTCGCCATCCAGAAATGGGAGAGGACGAAATGACCCGACGACGATCGGCACTCGTTGACGAAAAACAATTAGCCAAATTTGCCATAGAAGTTGGCATCGATTTTAGAATGCGATTGGGCAGAGGCACCATCCAAGATGGAGGTTATCAAAATCCAAATTTGTTGAGCAGTACCTTTGAGGCAGTTGTCGCTGCTTACTACTTGGATTGCGATCGAGATATTGAAAAAGTTCGTCCTTTGATCGAGCAATTTTTTGACTCAGTTCCTGAAGGAATCGTCGTGTCTCGCTCTAGCGTAGATTCTAAAAATCGACTTCAAGAAGTGGTACAGGCAAACATCAGTTCAACGCCACCTAAATACCTCACAGAAAAAGCTGGAGGCATGGATCACAAACCAGAATTTGTCTCTAAAGTTTTGGTCGGTGACAAAGTGTATGGAGAAGGCAAAGGCACCAGCAAAAAAGATGCCGAAAAACGAGCGGCCGAAGATGCACTCGCCAAACTCAAAAAACGAGGCTTGATTTGAGCGATCGAGATTAAGACGATCGCTCCTCCAAATCCCTCACAATAAAGAAGCCGCTTTTTGCTTGAGAAATCGCCATGACGCTCAAAGAACTTCAGGCACAGCTACTCTCGCTCACTCCTTCCAAGAAAGCCGAAGCGATTCAGATCTTGACGCGCAGCCTCAGCAGCAATTGGCGCGGCATTACCAAAACGCCGGGAGTCTGTGGGGGCGACGCTTGCATCGAAGGAACGCGCATTCCAGTCTGGGTGCTGGTAGAAGCGAGAAATCTGGGAATCAGCGAAATGGATCTTCTGAAAGACTACCTCACTCTCTCTGCAACGGATCTAGCAAACGCTTGGGTCTATGCAGACGCGCATTCTGAGGAAATTGCAGCGACGATTCGAGAAAATGAGGAAGCGTGATTAGTGGCTGACCTCTATGCGATGAGCAATTTCCTCAACGAGTGGTTGAAGGGCTACGATTTCTACAGCACAACGTACTCACCGTTCAAGAAGCAAACAATCGAGGACTGTCTGACGAGGAAGTTTTGAGCTTTGCCACGATGACTGGAAGAGCCGTTTTGACCCTCAATCGTCGTCACTTGATTCGATTGCATCAGGTGCAACCCGACCATGCTGGGATTGTGATTTGTCGAGACGAGTCCGATCGCGCAAGCATGGCAAATCGAATCAGTGAAGCGACCCCTTGCGGGTAACTCGAAGAGATCGCCCTTTCTGAACCTCTAAATGGCAAGTTAATTCGAGTTAATCGTCCTGGTTAATTGCACAAAAAAATCGCCCTCAAGTTTAAGCACTCAAGAGCGATCGGTCTTCAAGCCAAAATTTACAGATTCAAGGGAGATCTCTCTACATCTTTGCTCACTTGCAGAGCAGGTTTGTCAGCCGCTTGCAGCATCGGCGTTTGTGTCACCGAGTTGTTTGCCAGCGTAAACAGCGGATTGGAGAGAATGCCAGCCACCGTCGTCGCGATCAGCGTCATGATCAAACCGACTTGCAAAGGACGCATCCCCGGCAAATCCCAGCGAATCGCAGGATAGTTTTTCACCGATTCAGACATTTCCTGCGGCTCTTTGACGACCATCATCTTCACCACACGAATGTAGTAGTAGATCGAAATCACACTCGCTACCAAACCCAACAGTACCAACGGATACGCGCCCGCTTGCCAACCTGCCCAAAAGAGATACAGCTTACCAAAGAAGCCAGCCAGAGGCGGAATGCCACCCAGCGACAGGAGACAGACGCTGAGAGCCAGAGTCAAAAGCGGGTCTTTTTGATACAAACCAGAGTATTCGCTGATTTGGTCAGTTCCCGTTCTCAACGTGAAGAGAATAATGCAGGTAAATGCGCCCAAGTTCATGAACAGATAGATCATCAGGTAGAAGATCATGCTGGCATATCCGGCATCGGTGCCAATCACCAGCCCAATCATGACGAAACCTGCTTGACCGATCGACGAATAGGCCAAAAGCCGCTTCATACTCGTTTGCGCCAGGGCGACCACGTTGCCCAACACCATACTCAAGAGAGCGAGAGTTGTCATGACTAGGTGCCACTGCTCCGTCACCAGCGGGAAGGCCGTCACAAGCAGCCGAATCGCCAGCGCAAATCCAGCCGCCTTTGACCCCACCGATAAGAAGGCAACCACGGGAGTCGGTGACCCTTCATACACATCCGGAGTCCACTGGTGAAAGGGAACGGCGGCAATTTTGAAAGCGATGCCCGCGATCGCAAATACCAGCGCAATCACCAGACCGATCGAGTTCTCTAAGCCCGCTGCCCCAATGCTGGTAGAGATGGCACTCAGACGAGTTTCTCCACCCGATAGCCCATACAGCAACGACGCACCATAGAGGAAAATCGCCGAACTCGATGCCCCAATCAGCAGATATTTGAGCGCAGCCTCATTCGATCGCGGGTCACGTTTGGTATAGCCCGTTAACAAATAAGAAGAAATACTGAGCGTTTCGAGCGAGACATAGACCGACACTAGCTCGTCTGAGCCAGAGAGGAACATGCCGCCCAAAACAGCCGTGAGCAAGATGGTGAGAAATTCTGCCAGAGCCGTGCCCGATTGCTCGACATAGCGAATCGACATCAAAATCGTCACAGCCGCCGAGAGCGCAATGATCCCCCGGAAGACCACACTCATGTTGTCGGCGTTGAACTCTCCAAAAAAAGAAATTGGGCTGGTGGAGCCCCAGCGCTGGTAGAGGGCGAAGACGGCGGACAGCAAGCCCCCGATCGCCACATAAGGAGTCCAACGGGCGGAGGCGGTGCGCCCCACAATCAAGTCACCCACGATCACCAACAGAATCGTGACGATGACGATTCCCTCTGGCAAGATCGTTCCCGCGTTTAACTGGGCTGCAAGAGTAGCAAAGTCCATAAAGCTGAGTCCGATTGAGCGGTTAACGAAAATTTAGGAACTCAACGCCTTAAAGACAAGAGAATCCTAAGTTAGTACAGATCTTTTACGGATTTTAACGTGCCCGGTACTCTAGATCCCGTTAATTTCTGCGATCCGTGCTCAAACCGAGATTGGTTCTCTTAGAAGCTGGCATCTAATTGAGTTTATGGATCTCGATGATGCATAGAGAAAGCACAAGGGACAAGAGAACGGTTTATCTTGGGTTGACGACTAGAAATTAAAACTTAACGTTGAGGAGAACCCCTCGTAAAGTTTACGTTTTTTGGAGAGAAAACCTGCGGTTGAGCGAGAAACCCGGCGCAGATAGTAGAGAGATCCGCCAAAAATCTTTGTGGTGAAATCTCCTGGGCTGTGGGTATGGTTATAAGTTAGGAGAGATAGGCTCTTCGATTGTGCGTTTTGTCAATTGTCGAAATCCCCTATAAAAATGGAGATTTAGCAATCTTTTTAGATTTGAGGCACAAAAAGCCTTTAACTTAGTTTCTACACTGGACTTACCAAATCCAAGATTCTGCAATCTATTCAGATTTGGTGTTATTGATGAGATACGTCATCCTGAAATCGCCCTCACTGATTTAATCGCCTGCCCGATCGCTCTTTTCTCTGGAAGCTAACGAGACTCATGTCAACGCTTGTCATCGTCGAATCTCCAACTAAAGCCCGCACCATTCGCAACTATC
The DNA here is from genome assembly GCF_052939515.1 of Phormidesmis sp. 146-33. NCBI lineage: Bacteria > Bacillati > Cyanobacteriota > Cyanophyceae > Leptolyngbyales > Leptolyngbyaceae > Phormidesmis > Phormidesmis sp. 146-33. The sequence continues at coordinate 4,463 of NZ_JBJPHU010000083.1, read as the reverse complement.
TGCCGTCTAGCTACCGGGTAGAAGCATCGATGGGGCATGTCCGCGATTTGCCTCAGTCTACTAGTGACGTTCCTGCCTCGATCACTGATAAGAAGGTCAGAGAGATGGGCGTGAATGTGGATGCGGACTTTGAGCCGATTTATCTAGTGCCCAAAGACAAAGCCAAAATTGTCAAAACCCTAAAGGATGCCCTTAAGGACGCGACGGAGTTGGTGCTGGCGACTGACGAAGACCGTGAAGGAGAAAGCATTAGCTGGCATTTGTTGCAGCTTCTCAAGCCCAAGGTGCCTGTCAAGCGCATGGTGTTTCACGAGATCACGCAAGAAGCGATCCGAGAAGCGATCAATAATTGTCGAGATATTGACGAAGGACTGGTCAGGGCGCAAGAGACGCGGCGCATCCTCGATCGCTTAGTTGGCTACACGCTTTCCCCCTTGCTCTGGAAGAAAGTCGCTTACGGGCTGTCTGCTGGGCGGGTGCAATCCGTTGCGGTGCGGCTGTTGGTGACTCGTGAACGGCAGCGTCGAGCCTTCCGCAAAGGGGCTTACTGGGATCTCAAAGCGCTGTTGGCGATCGGAGAATCCACCCATTCCGACAAGCCCGACAACCAGTTTGAAGCAAAGCTAACCACGCTGGCGGGACGCAAACTGGCCACAGGTGCCGACTTTGACGAAGCAACCGGACAAGTTGCCGCAGGTCGCAATGTCGTTTTGCTCAACGAAATCGAAGCCAGAGCGCTCCAAGAACGACTGACAGACAAAGCCTGGACGGTTTCGGATCTCGAAGAGCGCCCCGTCACGCGCAAACCTTCCCCGCCCTTCACAACCTCAACGCTGCAACAAGAATCAAACCGCAAGCTCAGTCTCTCGGCTCGTGACACAATGCGGACGGCGCAAAGTTTGTATGAGCAGGGCTACATTACCTACATGAGAACGGATTCAGTACATTTGTCGAGTCAGGCCGTTTCTGCTGCTCGTGAGTGTGTTGAGCAAATGTATGGTGCCAACTATCTCAGTCCTCAGCCACGTCAGTTCACGACCAAGAGCAAAGGCGCACAGGAGGCCCACGAGGCGATTCGTCCGGCTGGTAGTAGCTTCCGCACGCCTCAGCAGACTGGACTGAGTGGGCGAGAGTTTCAACTCTACGATCTGATCTGGAAGCGGACTGTGGCGACTCAAATGGCCGATGCTCGTCAGACCCAGATCTCGGTGCAGATTCAGGTAGAGGATGCTGGATTTCGCGCCAGCGGTAAGCGGATTGACTTTCCGGGCTTCTTTCGAGCATACGTTGAAGGCTCCGATGATCCCAATGCGGCGATCGAGAACCAGGAAATCATTCTCCCCGCCATGCGTGTCGGCGACCATCCCAACTGCCGCAACCTGGACGCGATCGGACACGAAACCCAACCCCCTGCCCGCTACACCGAAGCTTCCCTCGTCAAAATGCTCGAAAGTGAAGGCATTGGTCGTCCGAGTACCTACGCCAGCATTATCAGCACGATTATCGATCGCGGCTACGCTCAATTGGTCAGCAATGCGTTGATCCCCACCTTTACCGCCTTTGCTGTCACCTCTTTATTAGAGAAGCATTTCCCTGATCTGGTAGACACCAGTTTTACCGCCAAAATGGAGCGGACGCTGGATGACATCTCAACAGGTGAAGTGCAGTGGCTGCCTTATCTCAAGGAATTTTATCTGGGTGACGATGGATTGGAAACGCAGGTACGCGATCGCGAAAGCCAGATTGACCCGACCGAAGCCCGCACGGTTGAACTAGAACAACTCGCTGCCAAAGTTCGGATTGGTCGCTATGGGGCCTACATCGAAGTCGAGAACGGCGATGGGATGGTCAAAGCCTCCATTCCAAAAGATCTCACTCCCGCTGATCTTGATCCCGAACAGGTCGAAACGCTTCTCCGACAAAAGACAGAAGGCCCGGACAAACTCGGTTTTCATCCTGAGACGGGTGAACCAATCTACGTTCTGATTGGCGCGTATGGCCCTTACGTTCAGCTTGGCGACGCGACGGATGAAAATCCCAAACCCAAACGGGCTTCCTTACCCAAAGGCGTGACCACCGATACCGTCACTTTAGAGCAAGCAGTTGGGCTACTCGCGCTGCCTCGCAACTTGGGAATGCACCCCGACGGCGGCAAGGTTCAGGCAAGCTTGGGGCGATTTGGCCCTTACATCGTGCATGACCAGGGCAAAGGCGTGAAGGAATACCGATCGCTCAAAGGGGATGATGATGTGTTGTCGATTAGCTTCGATCGCGCCTTAGCGCTCCTAGCCGAACCCAAAGTCACCCGTGGTAAACGAGGCGCAGCCAAGCCGTTGCGAGAACTCGGTGCCCACCCTGAAGACAATGAGCCTGTGAACATTTACGACGGGCCCTATGGATCTTACATCAAGCATGGCAAGGTGAATGCCTCACTGCCAGAAGGTCAGACCGTCGAAGAAATCTCAATGGAGGTGGCGGTAGAAGCGCTCAATGCCAAAGCAGGCACCAAAGGCAAAAAATCTGGCACGACTAAATCAAAAGCCGCTACCTCCAAAGCAACCGCATCCAAAAAGACCGCATCCAAAAAGACCGCAGACGACGATTCTGAAGTAGCTGAAAAGAAAACCACCAAGAAGGCAGCTACCAAGTCTACCGCCAAAAAAACAACCACTCGCAAGACTGCCGCAGCCGCCAAAAAAACGACCAGTACAACCCGCAAAAAGCTACAAACGGCTGAAGAGTAGAAGGTTCTGTCGAGGAGCGATCGTTCACATGGTCGTTTCCACAGGATCGTTTCAAATCGTGGTAAGCGCAAGACGGTTTCTATTTTCTATTTGCAGAATTATGACAAAGCGCGATCGCCCGTTTGCAAATTCTCAAACACCTTCTGATTGCTCAAGCTCAACGACTCGTCGCTGGTTAGAAAGGTTTGCTAACGCGAAATGATTACTCTGCTGCAAATTGTTTTGCTGGTTCTAATTGCTGGCTCGATCGTCTTCTATGTTGCCTGCGCCCTAGTTGCCTATCAGTTTTTTACGGCTCCTAAATCGCTCACAACTTCCGTCCAAGATGCCGTGTCTCTGATGGTGCCAATCTGTGGTCTAGACGAGGCAGCCTGGGAAAACTGGTCAGCTTTTTGTAAACAGGATTATCCCTGCTATGAAGTGCTGTTTGGGGTGGTCGATTTGGATGATCCGGCTATTCCGATGCTTGAAAAGCTGGTCAACCTGTTTCCCGATCGCGTCCACCTTTTCACCGGACTCACGCCTCGCGGCATCAACCACAAAGACAGCACCCTCAGCTATCTGCTGGAAGAAGCGCAACATGAGGTAATTATCTTTGCAGACAGTGATATTCAGGTTAGACCCGACTACATTCAGACGGTGACGGCTCCTCTTGCTGATCCAAAAGTGGGGCTTGTTACCTGTGCGTTTGTGGCTCACAATCCCAAATTCTTAGGATCGGCGCTGGCTGCTTTGGGGCGTTGCTGTGATTTTATTCCTAGTGCGCTGGTGGCTCAGAAGCTCGATCGCGGTCTAAAATTTGCCATCGGAGCCACGATCGCCACGCGCAAATCAACGCTGGCAGACTTTGGCGGACTCCATCTTGATCGCATTGGCTCAGACTACAACCTGGGTAAACGGGCCGCTCAAGCGGGATATCAAATCAAGCTCTCTGATTTGCTGCTAGAATCTGACACCGGGCGCGAGAGCATTGATCAACTGTTTCAGCGAGAGTTGCGCTGGTCAAGAACCATTCGCTTTAATCGGGGTGCTATTTACTACACGATCGTCTTTTGTTACGGTGTTGTCTTTTGCATTCCTCTACTTTTGCTGTCAGGGTTTGCAAACTGGGCGATCGCAGTGACTCTCTTTACGTTCGCCGTTCGCTACCTTCAAGCATTCATCGCTGCGTTGAATATGGGTTGTCCGAAGCTGGTGCGCTGGTTTTGGGCGTTGCCTTTGCGGGATAGTTTGAGTTTGGGTGTTTGGGCGATCGGCGCATTTGGGCGAGGCGTATATTGGCGCGGTCGCAAGTTAAAAATTGAAGGTGATGGCATTATTAAGCCCTGGGAGCAGTAGAGCTTCACCTCAAAGCAGATCGCTTTGGAAACTGCCAGTAGCGCTACATTTGCTCCTGCCAATACAGTTCTGCCAATACAGTTGAGCAATGCTGGAGGCTGCTTTGAATCGCTGCTGCTGGATTGTCTGAAGTGGAACGATCGTTCAGCCTACTCACAAAAAAAGATGAACTCTGGGTGGTATATTTGTAGATTATGAAATGATTGTGAAATAAGCACTGATGACTCAACCCGATCGCATTCCTTCTCTGCCAGAAGTGCATCGCACCATCAAGGTTCCCACTCAAGGTAAGTTCTGGCGCAAAATGTTTGCCTATGCGGGCCCAGGATATTTAGTTTCTGTGGGTTACATGGATCCTGGCAACTGGGCCACCGATTTGGC
>NZ_JBJPHU010000281.1:0-1355 GCF_052939515.1 Phormidesmis sp. 146-33 | reverse complement strand
TAAGGGATCTGCAATTAAATAAAGTACCAGTTGTGCAGGAATAATAGTAACATCCCATTTAGGTCAGGTTCCGGAGCATAGCCAGAACGGAAGATAGCGTTCTTCGAGTTCTGGAAGCGGAACTTTGATGCCTTTCTCATAGATAGTATCAAGCAGATGGACGGTCGGCGAAATTCCCTTCCAAGTCATGTGGGTCGCCCACTGGATCGCAGTCTCAACTGAATCAAGAACCGTTCCATTCCAATAGTTTTCCAAGGCTGCCCAACATCGTTCACGCACCTTCGGTGAGGCGAAGCCTACGGATTGTACTTGCTGTGATCAGGCGGGTAGTAGACGAGATGAATTTGCAAGTGGGTCAGTTGAGCCAATTCCACCATGCGCTTGATGAATTGGGTACGATTGCTGCGGCTTGCAGATCCTCCCTCCCGGTCAATCATCAGTTCGTCGAGAGGCTGGTACTCAGTTTGATGGTCGTGCCACCAATCCCTTAAGCAATCGACAATCAGATCACTCGTTTCGGCAGATTGCCCGAAGTCGATCGACAACTGGTCGGTTTCAGTATTGAGAATGCCAAACGGTACTAAAACAGCACTCCATTCACTATCAGGGTCATCTGCTTGCAAGGGGTCAAATCGCCTGTTTTTGCCGCCACGCGAAAGGTTGTCAATCTTCACTTTTGCTTTGCTATCAATCGAGAGTCGCAAGATTTTAGGATGCTCGTCGGCTTGCTGATTCGCAGCAAATACATTCTCGAAAATGGCATCCGTTTCGGCAAGCTTTTTCAAGGGTTTGGTCTTTTGCGTTTTTTTAGGCGATATCCCATCCGATTGAGGATCTCACCAATCGTTTGACGAGTGGGTAAAGCGCTCTCCTCGTAGCCCGTTTCCGTCACGAGTGCTTCTCGCACCGCTCTGGCACTGATGCGGGCATACAGAAAAGTCGTCTGAAATTTCGGGTCTGTCTGGGCTTGAGCATCCACTAATGTCCGAATCTCTGCTGCTAAATTTGGCAAAACGATTTCGCTTTTGTGTCGTCCTCTTGCCTGATAGTTATCGACACACCGAATGCCGCTGCGTCGCTCGTGTAAGCCGAGTTGAACACTCTGCCGACTCCATCCCAAAACGGTTTCTGCTTTGCGGGCTGAACCCTTGAAGTAATCTTCAGTCACTTTTGCCATGAAGTCTCGTTTGCGATGTCCCGTCAATTTCTGTGCCGCATCTTTGAGCGTCGATTTGATTGTCTCGTTGAGCCTGGTCTCCACACTTCCAACTTTAGAGATGAATCGCAAAAATGCGGAACCCCGCGTTTCTGCTTGCTTCTAGAATGACTGGGAGTTTATTTCTCCGCAAGCCCCT
>NZ_JBJPHU010000082.1:0-31881 GCF_052939515.1 Phormidesmis sp. 146-33 | reverse complement strand
CGTCAATGATTAAATGATTAATGTGGCAGTAAGTTTGCGAACTCACACTCTCTAAAGTTGCTGAAATTACCTTAGAAGAATTTCGACTCAAGGTAACTACATCAAGCTGGATGAAAACCTGCTCATTTGTATGCGTCGGCTGGTTCATGATTGTGCTTCTCTCAATCAATGAGGCTAAATCAATGAGGCTAATTGAGTCAGTTGCGCCTCTAGTTTACGAAAATAATTTAAGAAAAGACTGAATTTTTGTAAGCGGACATCACTGGCAAAAACTCCACAGTTCATCACCATCACGCTTGGTGAGGCTCAGAATTCCTTGAAACAGACTGACTGCAAATCGCACCACTGAGAAAGCCACACAACATCCAAAACAACCCTCCAGTTTTTGACAGTGTAAACACTTCTTGAGTGATTGAGAATGTCATGAAAGACCAGAAAAGTCCCATTATGAAAGGTGCAATTGGAAGGAGAGTTTGTGATAGCTTTCTTCTAAAAAATAAGTATAGTTCTTTCAAAGCATTCAGATACAACAAACCGCCAACTAGACCGCCACTCACAGCAACATAAACTAACTGACTATCCGCAGCATTGAGCAACATGCCAAAGATTTCATAGGTGCCTCCAGACCCCAATCCAATCAAACCTAGCGCAGGAGATTGAGAAACCAGCCACGCATAGTCTGAAATCACTCCAGACCAGTTGGTCACCCTACCTTCCTCTTGAACATCTGAAGTAAATAGTTCCAGGTGACGTTGAGGCAGATTTTCTAACAAGGGCTGTATGTTAACTCCCAACATCGGACTCAAAATCATGAAGAGATAACAGAGAGTCACACCAACTATCAAAAGCAACACTAAGCGACCTCCTAACTTGCTGCTATTTCTAAGATTTACCAGTGCATAGAAAACTAAGATAAATAAATAAACTAACAAAGATAAAAGCGCGCCTCTTGAGCCAGTAAGCCCTGTAAAAATGACGTTTAGTGAAAATAAGACTACCCAGAAAGCCTGTTTGATCTCAGCTCTTTCAATCATGAAAAATAGGCTACACAAGATTGCGAAGAAGTAAAATACAGAGCCGGTGAGCGTAGGACTAATTTCATTCAAAATCCCTAATCCGTAGTAACCTGAGAAACTTGAGGTAGTAATCTGAATAAATGCATAGATCAAGTTAGGAAAAAAGCAGAAGATTAAGCTAGCCGCAATCCTCTTAAACTCCTTCGACGCTAATTTACAGGAGACTGCAAAGAAGAAACAGAAGTAGATTAGATACTGTAAGCTTTTTAAGGAAGGGAGAAGCTTTTCAAAGAGTGAGACGTTGTTAAAGCCAGAATAGTGGTTGACGACTGCTACTATCGAGTTAAACAAAAACAAACTCAGAAAAGCCAGCACGATTTTGCGAATAGGACGAATTCTAGGAAGCAGCACGATCGTGATGATCGCCGTAATCGGAAGCAGAACATCATCTACTCGAATAAAATTTAACAGCCCACTCTCGCCCAATCTAGGAGACAGAATCAGGCTCGCCGTAATAATCGTTGTCCAAAACCAGAGAAAATAGTGGCTTAAAGGTTGCTGCTTCTTTGAAGGGAAAATCAAGTCGGTTTGGATCATGTCTACTGTATTCGTATTTTGGGTTCACAGGGCTTCTACTGTCTTCCTTCTTCTTTTGGTATGAGACTGCTGAGGGGGTTTGCAGAAAATGAAAATTGCAACTTAAAGAATCTTCTCGATCGACCTCAAAATTTTTCTTAAAGAGTGTTAGACTTCCTCTGTATTATTGCCAAACTCTATATCACCGCTAGGGGGCAGGAATTAAACGGCGTGAATTGCCAGAAGTCATCATTAACAATGGGTAAAGGTGCTGATTTTGTGCCCTCTCTCCATGTACAAGCTGGACTTTTCAAATCACTTGAATACTTGAGCAGTAAGCATTTTTTATGAACTTCTAGGGTAGTTTCGCATTATTATATGCGGTAATCTCTCTACTGGTTCAAGAAAATGTTGAGGTAAGACTAGAATCTTTTGAGTGCAGTCGTGCCAAGATTTTGGACAGGTTGATTATAAGTCTTCAAGGCTTTTTGTATAAAATCTACAGATGGTGTTTTTAGGTGGCGCAGTCGATATGAGTTAGAGGCATAAATTAATGACAAATAGGCTGTCCATCATCACGCAAAGGCTAAGTCCTAATCTATTGAAGATTTTAGGGAATGCAACCTGGCTGTTTTGCGACAAGATTTTACGGATGGCGATCGGGCTAATTGTAGGTGTCTGGGTTGCGCGTTATTTAGAACCGCAGCAGTTTGGTCTTTATAACTATGCGTTTGCATTCTCCTCTATCTTTAACTCGATCGCGAACTTGGGCCTCGATGGAATCATCATCAGAAACATAGTCCGTGAGCCGGAATGCAAAGATGAGACGCTGGGAACCGCTTTAATTCTAAAGTTAGTGGCCCAGCTACTAGCCATTTTGGTAGCAGTTAGCATTATTCTAATACTTCGCCCTCAAGAAGCTATATTGCATTGGCTAGTTGCAATTCTTACAGCAGGAATGCTGTTTGAATCCTTTTATGTTATTGACTTCTGGTTTCAGTCACAAACTCAATCAAAATACTCGATTTGGGCTAAAAATATAGCATTAGTCGCCGCCAATCTTTTGAGAGTTTTACTGATTTATCTACATGCTTCGTTAACTCTATTTGCATTATCTTACTTAGTAGAAGCTTCTTTGAGCGCGCTTGGCTTATTGAGCATTTATCGACTTCAAGGAAACCTGATTAGAGCCTGGAGATTTAGCACTGAACGTGCCGTAGAATTGCTAAAAGATAGCTGGACATTAATCCTCTCCAGTTTTGTCATCATGATCTACATGAGAACTGATCAAATTATGATCGGGCAGATGAGAGACGACGCAGCGGTTGGCATCTATTCAGCAGCAGTTAGAGTATCGGAACTTTGGTACTTTATCCCCTTAGCTATCACCAGTTCCATCTTTCCAGCCCTTGTACAAGCTAAACAAAAAGGCTCAGAGATTTACTTTGATCGACTTCAAAAAGTTCTCGATTGGTTGTCCGCCCTGGGATATGCGATCGCATTGATTGTGTCATTATCTGCTAATCAAATCGTGACGCTGCTCTATGGAGAAAGTTATGCAGAGGCTGGAGTAATCTTATCAATTCACATCTGGAGTGGTCTATTTGTCTCTTTAGGAGTGGTGCGAACCTCTTGGACGACAGTAGAAGGCTATATGTCGTTTGCATTTCTGTCAACTGCCATCGGAGCAGGGGTTAACGTCATCCTAAACTATTTCTTTATCCGGCTTTACGGAGGAGTCGGAGCGGCTATTTCTACTCTGATTGCTCAATGTTTTGCAGCCTACATTGCGACTGCTTTCTTTGCAAAAACGAGAGCATTTTTTGGAATGCAAACCAAAGCTTTAATCATCCCCAGCGCTCTTTATAGAATAAGTAAGAGCATTAAGAGTTTTTGCGATCGTTCATCCAGGAGAGATTGACATGCGGAAGGTTCTTCGTGAGAGAGTTAGAGATATCCTAATCAGGATTTATCGACTCATTTTTCTTAGAAAATCGCTTTTTAGGTTAAATCAATTAATTTTTCAACTTAGTTTGAGAGGAATAGGACTCCTCAACTATGACGATGATCAGCAGAGTGGAGAAGATGCCTTTCTCAACCAAATTTCTGAGTTTCTAAATGATGGGGTGGTCATTGACGTGGGTGCCAATGTTGGAGAGTATTCTAATAAAGTTAGAAGGCTTTCACAAACTGCCAAGATATATGCATTTGAGCCTCACCCAACAACTTTTGAGAAGTTATCAGATCAGGCAAGTCAGCATCATTACACTGCAATCAACGCAGCCTGTAGTGATATCCAAGGAAAGCTAAAACTATACGATTATCAGGGCGCTCAAAGTGGCTCAACTCATGCTTCTCTTTATCAAGACGTTATCAGTAACATTCACAAAGGCGCTTCTGAAAGTTGGGAAGTAGATGTCATCACTTTGGACGAGTTTATTCAACACTCTAATCTCGATCGCATCAGACTTCTCAAAGTTGACACAGAGGGAAATGAACTGAAGGTTTTATTAGGGACTCAGCAGACACTAAAGCAGAGAAATATAGATATGGTGCAATTTGAGTTTAATGAAATGAATGTAATCAGCCGAGTCTTTCTCAAAGACATTCTAAATTTGCTAACTGATTACTCATTCTACAGATTGCTTCCAGATGGACTGATTCCAATGGGTGACTATTCTCCAATGCATTGGGAGATTTTTGCTTATCAAAACATTGTTGCAATTAATAAGAAATTTCTTCCTGAAGTTCAGCATTCTCTCAAAATTTAACCCAGCCAAATCCTGATAGTTCTATCTCTCGTTAGCTCCTTAGAAAGAAGAAATGACTCCTGTTGCCTTTCTCATTTTTAATCGGCCGCACACTACTGCCAGAGTCTTTGAAGCGATTCGACAAGCTAAACCAACCCAGTTGCTTGTTGTGGCGGATGGGCCGCGATCGAACCGCGCCGGAGAAGCCGAACAATGTGCTGCGGTGCGGGCCATTATTGATCAAGTTGACTGGGATTGTGACGTATTAAAAAACTATTCTGATGTCAATCTAGGCTGTAAGCAGCGTGTTGCTACCGGGCTAGATTGGGTGTTTGAGCAAGTAGAGGAGGCGATTATTTTGGAGGATGATTGTCTACCAGATTCAACGTTTTTTCCTTTTTGTGAAGCTCTACTTGATCGCTATCGTGATGATTTGCGGATTATGACGATCTCAGGTAATAATTTCCAGTTTGGTCGCAGACGAACGCCCCACAGCTATTATTTTTCCTGCTATCCACACATTTGGGGCTGGGCAACTTGGCGACGAGCATGGCAACAGTATGACCTTGAGATGCAGCAGTGGGAAACTCTGCGTGATGATAACTGGCTCAATGATTGGTTGGGTGACAAGAATGCTGCTCGATATTGGACAAAAATGTTTCAGACCTTCTATGAAAACAAAATTGATACGTGGGATTTTGCTTGGATTTATTCATGTTGGTTGCAAAGTGGTTTAACTGTTTTACCCCATGTCAACCTGGTCTCTAATATCGGGTTTGATTCAGTTGCAACTCATACAAGAGATGTAGAAAGCGCCTTTGCAAACCTCCCTTCAACTGAAATGGAATTTCCCCTACAGCATCCCCCTTTCATGATTCGAGATAGGCAGGCTGACCAATTTACTGAAAAAACTCACTTTAATCCCCGCCTTCTCTCTAAGATTAAACGTAAAATTTTCAAATGATTAGCTGGATAAGCAGTATTTTGTTCGAGTCTATAGTTTCAAACAAACTAAGCAAATGGAGAAAAGATAATGAATCTAGAATGGGATGCTAATTTATCAAACCAAGAGTCTAAAGAAATTAAGCGCTTGCTGCTGAAAGCAAAGCATTCTCCCCCCGATCTTCAAGATATTTGGAATCTAATGGATGTGGTTTGGAATGAACTAAATTGTGATAATGTACGCTTGAATTGGGAAGAGATCTCAGCTTTTTATAGACATCCAATTTGGATACTCTATGGATTATTTGTTGAACAAGACGAAACTTCACTGCGGCATCGTCAGCTAATATCTGATTGGATTAATCAAAACCAAATTACATCAGTTGTAGATTTTGGTGGAGGATTTGGAACGCTTGCTCGTATGCTTGCTGAGAAGGGCAAAAAATTGACGATCGATGTTTGTGAACCCCATCCTAGCCAATATGCAATTCTGAAAACTAAGAGCTACGAAAACATCAAATTCGTGGAATCTCTAGAACGAAAATACGATTGCCTAATAAGTACAGACGTTCTGGAACACGTTCCTGACCCTTTGAATTCTTTAGCTGAAATGATTGCAGCAGTAAAGATAGACGGATATTTAATCGTTGCAAATTGCTTTCGTCCAGTTATAAAATGTCACTTGCCGATGACGTTCCATTTCCGTTATACCTTCAATCTATTTGCTGAAATGATGGGACTCAAAATGATTCATAAATTAAACGGGAGCCATGCTTTTGTATACCAAAAAGTTTCTGTAGGTTCCTTCGATTGGAAGAAACTGCGGAGGCTTGAGAAAGTATCAAAAATTCTATTTCCATTAATTAGTTTTGGTACTCATTTGCTGAAAGCAATTGGCTTAAGAAGATAGAAGTTCTTCATGTCTAGTTGACTTACACAACCAAACTTGATGCGAGGAGGTTTTGCAACATATCCTCATTGTTAATTTTAACAGGGTAGTGAATTGGACTGGACATGAACGGCAGACATACTATTACAACCTCATAAGATGTCTGAGAACTAACTTCAAGATTTGCCCGGTATCTCAAGATTTTCCAAACATCCTTTCGCCTCTGCAAACAAGGATAAGTAACGTTTGGCTTGTAGGTCTAATCTAAACTCCTGTTCAACCTTTTCACGGGCCGCATAGCGCAATTTCTGGGATTGACTGTTTTCAAGTACCCAGGTGATACCTTGTGCCAAGTCGATCGCGTCCAAAGGTTTTGCCAGATAGCCGTTTTGCTGATGATCAATCATATCCGGCATTCCACCAATATTAAAAGCAACACAGGGAGTTCCACAGGCGATCGATTCCATTACGGTATTTGGCAAATTGTCTTCTAGAGAAGGAGCAACGAATACATCAACGGCTGAATAAACTTGAGCTAAGGCAGTTTCATCATTGAAGTTTCCTAGATAATGCGCTTTGATTCCCAAGTCAATTCCATCAGAATGAGAGGCACCAAAAATGACAAGTTCACAGCGATCGCGAAGTTTGTGGTTGAGAATTTCTAGCGCCGATCGCAAGTAGTTAAAGCCTTTCCTTGAGTTGATAAGAGCATCACTTGCCCCAAAAAGAATTAAGTATTTATCCAAAGGAAGTTGCAGCTTATTCCTAACAAAGGTCTGCTCAAAAGGCTTATAGGTTTCTGTATCTAACCCATAAGGAATTACTTCAACCCTATAATCTTGAAATAAGGCACTTGAACGAGCGCAATTAGCCAGCCAGCGACTTGGAGTTACGATAGTTGGAGTTAAACCAGCCCAAGCTTCTGATTTACGCTGCCACACCCAACTTGATAGATCTAAGTTATATCTAGGCGGCATTTGTGGGCAGCTTTCACAGGCTTTTAGGTAGCGATCGCATCCCTGACTATAGTGACATCCCCCTGTAAAAGCCCACATATCATGCAGTGTCCAAACGATCGGCTTTTTTAGTTGAGCGATCGCTTCTATCTTGAGAAAACCACCACCAATCCAGTGAATATTAATAATATCGGGATCTAGTTCTTTAATCTTAGACAAATTAAACGCAGGAACCCAATGTAAAGAATAAGGAGTTCGCTTATTTTTATCCAATCCTCTAAACAATATTTTAGGTAGAGAGTCAACAGAAGTTTTTAGCCGACTTAAGGTTTGAGTAACTTTTTGATCAGCCCCAATCACAGAAGAATCCTGACTAAACTTAGCGCGCACTAACATCTTTGAGTCAGTTCCACAATTGACCAATCCCTGGTGCAGTCGATAAGCAGAACGCGCCGCGCCGCCGCTAATGTCAAAGGTACTGAGTAGTAAAGTTTTCAAGCTACCCCTTCTTTTGGTAAACAACGATGACTGAATGCCCAACTGGTAGTGCCCGATCGTCTTGTAGACCAGGTTCTAAAAATAGACTGATTAAGGTCGAAAATTTGGAGATCAGCCGATAAATCAGTGAATCATCTAACAGCCGTTCTCGAATGCTAAATAACTGCTTGAGGCGCTGGGTCAAGATGTAGGCGAGATATCCTTTTCTATGTAAAGGAGACAGCTTTTCGTGATGAATAGAGATCAACTTTAGGTCAAAAAAATCAGCTACATACATCAAAGCTTTGTCAGACCACCAGGTTACATGATGAGGCGGAATGTTGAGTACATTGTTAGTCAGTAATGCATAAAAAGAATCAGCACTGGGCACTGAATAAATCAACAAGCCACCGGGTTTGAGACATTGAAGACTAGCCTCAATAAACGATCGAACGTTTGCAACATGTTCTAACACTTGAAAGGCACAAACAACATCGTAATATCCAGATTTTGAAACGGCATGTTCTTCAACAAACTCTCGAAGGACGGTAAAACCTTTCTGAGTTGCCATCGTTTGGGCCCTCTCGCCTAACTCTAGCCCAATGTAGTTTTGAACGGTAATTTTCTCAGCAAAAGTACCACTACCACAGCCAATCTCAAGAAGAGAATCAGTTCTTTTGATCAGATTTTTGACATATTCATATTCATATTTATCATCAGTATAGTACCAGTCGAACTTTTGAAGCTTCTCATAAAACTTTTCTGATCCACTGACTGCCGGATAAAAAAATCTTAAATCTGATTTGGTGCAGTGGTAAAAACCAATTTCTTGTACTTTCTCTAACTCGGATGAAATATCTAGCTTTAGATAGGACTGACGGTAAACTTTCTTTAAAGATGCTGCTTTAATTTTGTCGATCAAAAAAACATCAGATTCGCCGCTAAGAGGACAAAGAATGCTCATTTCTTTCACCATTTTTCTTGATTTGTGTGTTGTTTAAACAGAGTTGGAGCAACCTGAAGATTTTGAGTGTGGAGTTTTAGGGGTTAGGGAGGGTGAGTGGATTTCAGCTATTAACCGCTTAAAGATTTTTAATTATTTCAACAGATTAGACCCTTTTAGCAAAATTGTAGGTCTGATAAACACCTGGATTTAGTCCTGCCTTTGAGCAAAGTCAATAATAACCTCACGGTTTCCTGCTGCATTGATTATTTAAAAAAACAGAGCAGACTTTGTAATCTGCCCCAAAAGCGAATGATTGAACGATCGACTCCTGACTACAGCGCAGGTGGAAGGTTAGTTGATGAATTAAAGCTCAAATCATCCAGCTTCCAGATTGTTGTCCAGTTGGTATTGCCTGCTCGCCACAGAATGTCTACTTTCCCATCTTTGTCATAGTCTTGTAGTCCTGCAACTTGCCAGTTAGCGCCTCCTGTGATCGGGAGTGCAAAGGCTCCCCCAAAGCCCGTGCCGTTCATCTTCCAAACGCCGGTCAAACCATCTTGAGAGTCATACCAGAGAATATCGATCGAGCCATCTCGATCAAAGTCAGCAACGCCCGCAACGCTCCAGCTTCCTGTGACGGTTGCCAGCGCGATCGATGAGGCAAAACTGGTGCCGTTCATCTTCCAAATGCCGTTGCCTCCAGTGTTGGGGTCGCGCCAGAGAATGTCGGTAAAGCCATCTTTGTCAAAGTCTGCCAACCCTGCAATGCTCCAGCCTCCTGTGACGGTTGCCAGCCCAATCGTCGAGGCAAAACTGGTGCCGTTCATCTTCCAAATGCCGTTGCCTCCAGTGTTGGGGTCGCGCCAGAGAATGTCGGTAAAGCCATCTTTGTCAAAGTCTGCCAACCCTGCAATGCTCCAGCCTCCTGTGACGGTTGCCAGCCCAATCGTCGAGGCAAAACTGGTGCCGTTCATCTTCCAAATGCCGTTGCCTCCAGTGTTAGGGTCGCGCCAGAGAATGTCGGTAAAGCCATCCTTGTCAAAGTCTGCCAGTCCCATCACTTTCCAGCCTCCAGTCACGGTGGGCAGGTCGATCGACGAGGCAAAACTGGTGCCGTTCATTCTCCAAATGCTGTTTTGTCCGGTGATTGCGTTGCGCCAGAGCAGGTCGATCGAGCCATCTCGGTCAAAGTCGGCGTTGCTCACTACTTGCCAGGCAGAGGTCGCATCATCATTGACCAAAATTCCTAAGCCAATGCCTGTGCCGCTGATGGTTGCATTACTCGCATTAGAAAGCCGAACGCCAAAACTTTCGTTATTTTCGGGCTGGGTGTCTCCGTTGGCAAGAAGGGTGATGGTTTGAGTTGTTTGATTGGGGGCAAAGGTGAGTTGACCAGAAGCCGCTACATAGTCACTATTAGCGACGGTGGCTGTGGCATCAACCGTAGTGTAGTTGACGGTGACGGTATCGTTGATAGCTTGTGAGAGTGTGACGGTGAAGGTATAAGCCGTGGTGCCGCTGTTACCTTCGTTTTGAGTGACTCGGTTGATGCCAAGGGTGGGGAGGGGAGTGACTGCGATCGTAACCGTTTCTACCGCCGTACTAAATGCTGTGGTGCCTCCGTTGTTGGTGACATTCACACTGGCTTGTCCGTTGCTTCCACCATCAGCCCCATCCCAGGCTCGAACGCTAATTTGTGCGTTACCCGCATAGGTGGCATTGGGGACAAATCGAATCCGGGTGTCGGTCTGAAGGGCGATCTGGCCCACATTGAAGATGCCTTGAGCCGAAGTCGTGTTGTCACCCAAAAAGACAAAGTTAGGCAGCGCATAGGGACTAGGCGATCCGTCTGGAGAAGTCCAGTTGCGGTAGTCGCGCAAAGTCCCCGTCAAAATCTGCGTTCCATTAGCAAACAACTGATAGGTGTTGCCTTGAATCGCTAATCGGTAGGCCGTGAGTGCATTGGTGTTAAAGGAGATACTTTCGGCTCCTACAAACTGATTTTGAGCGTCTAAATTTTGGGCAAAGATGCGACCGTTCGTGCCGTCAAATTGAAAGCCTAGCTCAATGCCTTGATTGTCCTGACCGAGCAGAATGACTGCAAAGCCTCGATCGTTATTCGTATGGGTTTCTTGCAGAACTTGTAGATTGAAGGAGAGATCGTAACCGGAAGCGCGATCGAGGGATGGAAACGCCGGATTCTTGAAGGATTGTGAGAAATCAGGATTGATTTGATAGTTGGTGTAACCTGCATAGTTGCGGATGTCTGCTGTGGTGTTGAGCAGAGTGCCGTTGGTTCCAGAGGATTGGGTTGAGGTTCCCGCTAAAGCTATACCAGAGACAAATCGCAGATTGTTATAAGACAGCCAACTCTGGGTGTTAATCGCATTTCCTAGTTCAGGGGCGTAGAGAGGCGTTGCGCCTAACAAGGTAGCAGCATTGTCCGAAACAGTGCCCAGATTTGTCCAGTTAGTGCCGCCGTTTGTGGAGAATTGCCAGGTTCCATTAGTGTTGTCGGCTCCGGTAATGGCAATCCCCTTGAGTGCTCCAAAGTCTGCATCGGTGATGCCCGTTCCGCCCAAACTCGCAATCAGATCAGCGACTCGCGTCCCAATTGGATTAGAGACTCCTTGCCGAATAGTTGGTAAAGTCGGGTTGCCAGTAGTATCTAGCACAGGAGCAACGTTGCCACGCAAGCTATTGATCCAGGTTGTATTACTTCCACCGTTAGGAAGTCCAGGCGTTGCAGATGTGGATACGGTATCAGGCGACCAGTTATTTGCATTGGTAGCACCCGCAGCACCGTTACTCTGGTAGGCCGTAAATTTTCCTCCGTCACTGCTTTGTCTAGGCAGAACATGAATTTGTGTTCCACTGGTATTGACTAGCTGCGGAAGATCTGTCTGGCTTGCATTACCAAATTCACCAGACAGTCCACTCCAGCCAAGAGTGCGAGTGATTGCAAAGTTTCCAGTGGCGTTTAGGGAAGAGACTTGTAGAGAGTAGTCTCCTGCTGTGGGGTTATAGGCTAAGTCCGGTGTGATCGTTCCATCTTGATCACCCCCGTTGTACAGCACAATCAACGTTCCCGATTTCAACGATGCAAAGCCAGTACCAGTTAGTTGAATGTTTAGTGAATTGTTGCCATCCAGGAGTCGATGGTTCTGAAGATTCAGGTTATCGGTGACGACCAAAATTTCGACCCACTCTTTCCCTCCACCACTGCCTTGAGAAAACTCGTTGATGATCACATCCCCTACATTTGCCAAAGTGTGGTCGTAACGGGCCAAAGCTTGTGGGTCGAAGACTAAAGGTGTCTCAATGTCTCCCGTCTTCACTTCCAAATCCCAATCGCCACCGAGGGCCAAGTTTCCGGTCAGGTCATCCGAAGCGGCAACCTCTGCACCCGTCAATTTTGCTAGCTGCTGCACAAAGGCTTGACCGATTTCACCCTCGGCTACATCGCAGCCATATAGCAGAATATCCGCATCGTTGGTGAGAGCAGTTGCCCAGGATTGCAGTTGGTTGGCGTAACGATCGAGATCGCCCAAATTCACCCAATCCCCTCCCAACGCCAAACGTCCGGCTGCTCCATGAGAGAGAATCTGCAAACTGGAAATGTTGGATCGTCCTGTCAGAGTTTGAGTAATCTGAGCGATCGCGTCCGTCGAATCGAGAATGTGAACTTCGGCTTGGGTGCCTGCGATCAAACTTTGATAATCGCTCACCTTGGAATCGACAAACAGTAGAGAAGCCGATCGCGACAGTGAAGTTGTGAGCGGGGCTGATGCCGCCTGCGAAGTCAAATCGGGTAAGGCCGTCTCTAACGACACTTCAGAACGATTCCAAACGGACGATCCAGCAGATTCCATACTCTGTACTCCTAAAACTCACAAGTTAAAACGATCGGGCAACTCTAAATTTGTGTCGGCAAAAGACTAAAGTCATTGTGCCCGTTATTAAGTTACAAAAATCACTCAGCTTATCCGGCAATTACCAGCTTTAAAAATAATAATTGACTCAAAAACCACCAACACAAAACAATTTGGCTGTAAGTTGACGCGATAGACTTCACCAATTCACCTGTATTTAAACAAAAAGGATTTGTATAAATTGTGAATTGACTTCTGTTTTTAATAGCGATTACAACAAAAATCAGTCCCTTCACGGCTCGGTTTACTTATGTCGTTAGATAGGTTTTCTTTCTAATAAATTAAGGAAAATTAGCTAAACAGGGAATTATTCAGTAAAATCTGTACGCATTGGATAAACAATTCCTTAAAATCGTTATGGTGAACCAACAGGGCACTGATCAGGGTGGCACTTCTTCGGCAGCCTCCCCTCGAAAACGACTCTCCACTCGAAAACAGCCTCCCTTCTGGCTAAGAATTTTAATCACATTCGCCGATCGACATCCCTTCTTGCTCTGGAGCGGAGTTTGGCTGCTGATGGTGTCGATGTCTTGGGCTGGCGTTAGAAGTTTGATTCATATCGATCTGGCAGAGGTCGAAACGCCACAGCCGCAACTGGCAGTCGAAACCCCTCAGCCCTCACAATCTCCTCAGTTTGAAGCCAAGCCTGCCTCTTCGTTTGGATTGTTAGCCGCGATCGCGCTGGGCTGTGGTGGCATGTCTTTCTTGCTGGCCAGACAACTGACCCCTAGCAAACCTCAACCGAGACTAGTGACCCGCCCAAAACCCCGTTCTACTATGCAGATCGCGACTCCTCAGAGGTCTACTCCTGCGGCCAGCCCTCAACCGATCGTGACTGTCGTTCCGACTGAGGAGGCGCATCCTTTAGACTGGGGCGATGCGAGTTTGGCGGACATGATGGACATTCGCAAACAAAAGTCGATTTCTTCGCTGATGTGAGGGTGACGACTTAAAGCGAACTACTTGATTGCCTGCAAGGATCTCCAGTCGGCGATCGCGGCTTCTGTCCAGAGCCAGTTTCGAGAGAGCGTGCCCGGTAAGAATTTGTCGGGGGCAGCTTTGTTGACGCGATCGCGTAGTTTGACCGCTTCCCCTCGAAGTCTAGCTTTTTGAGCAGGCGGCTGGCTGGGTGAAGATTTGAGAGAAGCCAGGGCCAACCCCGCATAGGCTGTCAGCATATCTTGAGAAGGTGCCCCATTCTTTTTCTGTTCTTCGCTCAACTTGAGGGACTGAAACCAGGCATCAGTTGCCCGTTGCAAATTTCCTTCTGCGTAGTAAGAAAAGCCCAGGGCATTGAAGTAGAGCGGATCAGCCTTGCCTTTGGTGGCGGTTTCCCAATAGCGGCGCGGATCTCCGGGATCGTAATTGCGGTTGCCACGAGCGATCGATTGCCAGGCGATTCTTCCTCTCAAAAAACTAATCGCGGGCGTGTCGAGTTGATTAGGCGGCACGGAAGCAAAGGCCGTTTCGGCAGCGGTGATGGCTCCGCGATCGAGCAACGCTTCTACACCCTCTTGTCCCAATCTCAAGTTGCCCTGACTAAAATTCTTGATAGCCAGTGCGGTTGCGTCGTTGGTTTCATCTCGACTGGGGTTCGCTGAATTGGCTGGAGTTTTGGGATTTTGGGTGAGCGCTTCCAGTTGGGGCAGCATCTCATTGGGTCGAGGATTTTTGGGCAAGAAGCGAGAGGCTCCCCAGATGCCAACGCCTAGAATGACGACGCTGGTCACGCCCACGATCGCCCACGATCGCTTGAACCCCCAAGATTTTTGCCGTGATGGAGCTTCTTGAGGGCGAGCAAAAATTCGATCGACGGGAGTTGATTGGGTCAGCGAATCGGTGGAGGCGATCGTCATTTCTGACCCGCCTGAGACTCCAGACTGGACGAGATTGCTGGGCTGAGGGGGATTGCTGGACTCAATCAGGTTAGTGGGCTGAGCATTGCTGGACGAGACGGAATTTTGACCAGGGAGATTATGAGCCACTTGGAGACGCTGCAAGTTGTGTCGAGCGCTTTCTAAAGTAGAGTCAAGCTCGACCGCCATCTCGTAAGCCACGATCGCCTGAGTAGTTCTACCGTAGTCTTCGAGGGCAATCCCCAAATAGTAGTAAGCCGGAGCCGAATTGGGATCAACCGCCAAGGCATCTCCAAAGGTCGCGATCGCCGCCGCTGTATCGCCCTGCTCATATAAAACTTGCCCCAGCGTGATCAGGTCTTCGGTGCTGTGAGAGGGTGCGCTGTTTGAAGAAGCCTGCTCATCTGGGAAAAGATCTTCACCTGGCTGAAAAGGATTTTGAGCGGGCGCTTCGGAGGGGCGAATCAGTTCTCCAAACATGTCTTCGACCGCTTTTTGGTCGTCTGGGTAGTCTGGGTCATTGAGATCAATTTCTCCGATAAAGTCCTCCGTCTCGGCTTCGTCCCACTCGTTGATCGGCGGTTGCAAATAGCCGTCAAAATCGGGATGCAGGTAGAGGATCGGCAATGCCCAATACAACTGATTGGAGCCATAAGACGAAAGTAATCCTTGTCTAGCGCGGCTGAGACTGAGATCGATGGGCGATCGCTGTTTGAGATTGCGATAAAACAGACGGCTCAAGGTCAAAGCTACATCATCAGGAATGCGTTCGGCCATCGCCAACACAGCGGGAACGCCTCGCTTTAAAAGCGCCTCGGTGAGATTTCCGGCATCGGCTTCTCGATTGGGATCGGAGGTCGCCGTATAAACGCCCCGACAGGAGTTAAAAACAGCCATGTGAATGCCATTGTTAACCAGCAAGCCCGCTAGATCGTCTCCACTCAACACTTCAGTCAGTCCTGTGCGATCGCTCACTAGATAGAGATCGCCGCCCGATGCGCCTAGATTGCTGTGCCCCGCGTAATGGAGAACTTGATAGCGACCTTGCTCGATCGCTTGGGTGAGTTGTTCGCGTCCAGGTTGTTCGAGAATCGTCAATTCGATGCCTGAGAGGGTGTCCTGCGCCTCTTTTTGAAGTTCTTGGTTGAGGTGATGAGCTTCTTCTTTGAGGGCCAGCACTTCTTGATCAGTGGGAGCCGCCAAAACCATGAGAATTCGTAGCGTCTGGCTCTGGTCGGGCGAGTGGGTGGGGGTTCTGAGCGGACGGGGCGAATGGAGAACCGTGGCCATCGAGGCAGAGGCCTGATAGCGAGAGAAAATGACATCAGTGCCCGTCGAAAGCGGACGATTGCCCGCGTGTAGCACTTCCCAGGGGAGGCGAGGCAGGAGATCCCCCTTTAAGCCGAGTCGCAGCCGCAGATCTTCTCGATGGTTGTGAGCAATGCCTTGAGCAATCACCCAGCTATCGCGAATCGTGCCCTGAAACAGAGAGTTGTAGAGGTTCTGCCCAAACTCTACCAGGCTCGAAGACAGCGTGGCACCATTTTCTGACCCCGATCGCGTGCGTTGACCCAATGAGATCAAGTTTCCTCTCAGCAGACCCAGCAGCGGATCGTGCATGAGTTGACCTGCTTGAGTCAGCCAGTCTTCGACCTTCCAGGTGACTAGCTCTTCGGCAAGCGGCACCCCGGTCGCGACTCGTTCTGTCCGAATCAGATATCCGTCTTCTCCAACGGGAGTTACAGAAATGTAGAATTCCTGAGTCACAACTACTCTCCAAGAAGACCTGGTTTACGTGTTTACTTCGTCAAGGCAAAAGTCTGTTCGCATCGACTCCTCAATTTCTCATTAACCGCTCCTTAAAGCGGCTGGTCAGGCAAGATCGGTATATTTGCGATCGAACTTTAGAGTTTCATCAAAATCCCCCGCTCTTAGAATGACAAACTTTGTTCCCATTCGCCGAGGAAATGTTGGGTATTACAGGGACTCAGTACAAATGACGTAGATGGCAAGCGTGTGTGCCGACCGTAAAGTAGAAATTTGAACTAAGTAAAAACACCCAAGTACCTTCGCGGTGAGACCGTTGAGGGTTAGTTACGCCCTGTCAGCCAGAAAAACCCAATGTGTCCGATTTACGTTATCGAAAGTTTAACTAATCTTGCCTTTATCTTTATGATTCCCCGATCGGTTAGTCCGGAGTACGTCCAGAATTGCGGCATTAAGGAGTGGTAGATGCACCCTGATTTATGGCCTCAGTCCATGCCTAGTGGATTGGGGCTTTTTTGCTTTAAACAGGATGCTCCTGATAGTGGGTTAACTGGACATTGGACGCTTGATATTGGGTAGAACCTCTAGCACTCCTCAAGCCACTGACACTCTCCTCACCCCTCACTCCTCACTCCTCACTCCTATCTTGAGCCTCAAAAGAGCTTCTTGCCATCCCTGCCGATCGACCCCCCAAGACTCACCCACAAGATAGATTAACAATTTGCTTCTGCCAACCAAAATGAGGACGGTTTTGCTATTGGTCGCAGAGCAAAATCTGCCATTTGAGAGGTGTTTGGAATGCTACCTTCTCTTGGATCACGTGAGAAAGCGCAGGCAGAGTTGCCGACTGAGACTAAAAGGGTGGCTCCGATCGGGCTATTCGCTTTTTTGTTGGGGATGTCGATTATTTTTGTAGCCGCCTATATCTCCCACGAACGGGCGTTTTATTGGTTTGATTACGTCACTTATGAATGGATTTTAGACAAACTAGCGGTTGCCCTACAAGCCTCACCCCTTCCAGCATTGAGGAGTGTCTGGAGATCAACGGGAAGCGATTATAGCGACTATCCGACGCTGTTGCTCTTACCGTTTCGTTGGGTATTTGGTGACTCGCGGTTGGTCTATATTCTCGGTGTTAGTGTGCTGTATTCTGTCCCGTTTGGATTTGTTTTGGGCGCGATCGCGACAAAGCTGATTCGGTCAGCAAATCCCAGAACGGTCTGGTGGTCGGGTGCATTGATTGCGATCGTCACGCCCTTATTTTGGGCCCCAACCCTGCGCGGATATGTGGATGCGGGGGCGGCGTTGCTAATCGCGATCGCGGTTTGGGTTTACTTGCAGGATGTCACGCTCAGATATCGCTGGCAGATTGGGGCGATCGGCTTTTTGCTTGGTTTCACGCCTTTGTTTCGGCGGCACTTTGCCTACGCAGGGATTGCTTTTTTTGCAGCGATGGTGATTCAGGCGGTGATCCGCTCTTTCACACTGCGGCAACAACCTCGTCAAGCCATTCGGATACTGATCGGCAACTTGACACAGATTGGATTGATTGGGCTGGTGAGTGTGGCAACGATCGCCATCTTGGGCAAACACTTTCTCCTGCGAGTGCTACATAACGATTTCACCAGTCTCTACGCTTCTTTTGAGGTGCCGCTGACTCAAGCTTTGCAGTTCTATGGTCTGTCGTTTGGGTGGGTTGCCTGGTTGCTGGCGGCTTTAGGATTTGCGGTTGGGCTAAAAATTCGTGTCCTGGCTCGCCCTGCTACGACCTTTATCCTTTTGTTTTACGGGATTTTGTGCCTGGTGTGGGTGGCCAAAGTCAGACAGTTGACGGTTCACTATACGCTTCACTTTACGCCGTTGGTGATTTTAGGGTTGATTGCGTTTGGCTGGACAGTTTGGCTAACGCTCAGTCGATCGCTGCGACGAATCGGATTGGCTCTTTTTGTGACTTATCTCAGCCTCAATGCGCTGATGGGTCTCGCCCCCGTCGATTTTCTAGATCAAACCCCCCTGCGGCCGACTCGCTTTGGCATGACTATTTTGCCAGAAACGATCGGTGCGCCTCTGAGCGAATTGTTTGCGGCTAATAATCCACCCCTGCGACGATCGGACTACGCTGAAATTGCCCGACTGATCGGCGACCTTCGCAGCAAAACGCCCAATGGTGAGCCGATTTATGTGGGTGAGTCTTCCTCCATCATCAATCCGACGCTGCTAATGAGTGCAGAAACAATTTTGCACCACCAAAAGTCGCTCAATTTCTTGTCGCTGCAAGACGTTGACTCGCGAGACAGCTACCCGCTCAAAGAGTTTTTGCAAGCCGATTACATCGCGGTAGCAACGCCTTTTCAATACAATATTCGCCCCGAAGATCAGGACTTGGTAAGGCTGGTGGGGCGGGTTTTCTCTGAAGATTGGCAGATCGCTCAAGACTTCAAGCAGCTTCCAGAAACCTATCAGCTAGAGAAACAGGTTAAGGTTAACCTTTATCAGCGTCAGCGATCGACCTCACTCAACACCGCGATCGCCACCTTTGAGACCATGAAAGCCTTTATGGGATCTCGCCCCGGCGGGCAACTTGATTGGATCGTCACCAGCAGAATCCCAGGCTACTACCTGTGGGGAATGAACGGCGTTTACAACCTCAAAACCAATCCACTGCGACCGACCCGATCGAGTGGGTTTCTCTATATCAATCCTTTGCCAAAATCGAGCGCTCAACTCACTGGGCAAATTGTGTATGACGATCGTCAGTGTCCCGGTATAGAAATTAGGCTGAGTGGAGTCGATCGCAGCGCTCAGACTATCCAGATTGCAAAACTTGATCATGGGCCAGCCGCCTCTTCCAATTTCTCGCTGTCCATCCCCACTCAAAACGCAGACTACTTATTACTAGAACTCAACAACAAAAGCGCGACCCCTGAAGATTTGAAGCGATGCACCGTTACTGCGAGTTCGCTCCAGGTTTCTTCTAACTGATGGTAGAATTTCGGTATTAAGTTATGTTTCTGCCGATTTTTATTCACAATGCGGTCAGAGGCGAGCTTGATTGAGTGCGAAGATGATTCCATTCGTTTGAGCCAAAAACAGACTAGGAGAGGATAGAACACTATGGCATTCACACAGCCCCCTTTACCCTTCGCCAAAGATGCGCTTGAGCCATTTGGCATGAAAGCCGAAACCTTTGACTACCACTATGGCAAGCACCACGCCGCCTACGTGACCAACCTCAACAATCTGACCAAAGACACCGAGTTGGCAGACAAATCCCTCGAAGACGTGATTAGAATCACCTTCAAAGATCCGGCAAAGGTTGGCGTTTTTAACAACGCGGCCCAAGTCTGGAACCACACCTTCTTCTGGAACTGTCTGTCTGCGGATGGCGGCGGCGCTCCGACTGGGGAACTGGCTGCCAAGATCGAGGCCGCTTTTGGAAGCTACGAAAAGTTTAGAGAAGAGTTCAAAAATGCGGCTGCGACCCAATTTGGTAGCGGTTGGGCCTGGCTGGTTGAAGAAGCCGGAACGCTGAAAGTCGTCAAAACCCCCAATGCTGAAAATCCTTTGGCAAACGGGCAAAAAGCCCTTCTCACTCTCGACGTGTGGGAACATGCTTACTACCTCGATTTTCAAAATGCTCGTCCTGCGTTTATCGACAACTTCTTAGACAAGCTGGTTAACTGGAACTTTGTTTCCCAAAATCTGGCGACCGCTTAGTCAACAGTTCATTGATCAAGCAATTCATCAAACAATTGATCGGACAGTTGAGCAAACTATCCAAAATTATTGAGACAGTCGCGATCGCGGGGCTGTTTTTTTTATCAAGTTTGACGTGAGAGAGACGCATTGAGAGAGCGATCGCGATAGGGTATAGACACATTGGCGTTGCTGGTTGGAGGGATGACTCTGTGGGAAGTGTCCATCTTTTCGCCCCCTAAATCCCCAAAATTGGGGGACTTTGAACCTTGGGGTTCCCGCCGCTTCGGGGCAATTCCTCCCCTGATTCAGCAACGCCGACACATTTAGCACTCAATGTTTTCGCCTTGACTCGACGGTTCTTAAACCTGCCTTAATCCTCACCCCTTACGCTCTAGTCTGTATGGATAGCAACGACTTGGCACGCTACCTCGAAGCGACTGACGGCATCTCAAAACCGTGGCTTTTGGCTCAACTGCGATTGGCAAAGCTTAAAGAACAACGAGAGAGCCTTTCTCCCCAAGATTACGAAAACAGACTGGCAGACATCCACCAAGACCTGATGAATTTGGGCGAATGGTGGAACGGTATTGAAGACGAGGTTTTTTAAGACATGCGGCGGCAAAAAAAAACGACGGACGTAAATCTCACCGATCCTCAAAACTATTTCAACCGTGAGATGAGTTGGCTGGAGTTTAACAATCGGGTGCTACATGAGGCGTTTGATCCCCGAACTCCCCTGCTAGAGCGGCTCAAGTTCATGGCGATCTTTACTTCTAACCTGGACGAGTATTTTATGGTTAGAGTTGCCGCCCTCAAAGAGCAAGTAGAGGCAGAAGTCCGCAAACTCAGCGCTGACGGACGCACCCCCCAAGAACAGTTACAACTGATCAATGAACGGCTGCGCCCAATGGTGATCAAGCAGCACCGTCATTTTGAGCAAGCCCTGCGTCCTCAACTCGCCGATCAGGGCGTTTATCTGCTGGACTATATTGATCTCAGTCAAGAACAGCGCAGCTATCTAAAAGAGTACTTTGACGAACAGGTGTTTCCGGTCTTGACTCCGTTGGCGATCGACCCCAGTCACCCCTTCCCCTACATTTCAAATCTCAGCCTCAATCTGGCAGTCGTTGTCAAAGATGGCTCAACAGGCGAAGAATTGTTTGCCAGAGTCAAAGTTCCTAAAGTGCTGCCTCGGTTTATTTCATTGCCGTTAGAAACTCAAGATCTGCCTGTCTCGGCTCCCAAAACTCGTCCGGCTGTTTGGGCAGGTGTTCCTTTAGAGCAGGTGATTGCCCACAATCTTGATCCGTTGTTTCCTGGCATGGAGATCACGGAATATCATCCTTTTCGGATTACGCGCAACGCGGATTTGGATGTCGAAGAAGATGAAGCGGATGATCTGATGTTGGCGATCGAGCAAGAACTTCGCAAGCGGCGATTTGGGGGGTCGATCGTGCGCGTCGAAGTCCATTCCTCAATGCCCGAAAACATTCGTGAGATGTTGGTGCGGGAGATGGAACTGACCCAAACTGATGTTTACGAAATCGATGGGTTGCTCTGTCTGCGAGATTTGTTTTCGTTTGGGTCGTTGCCGCTTCCCGAACTCAAAGATCCGCCCTGGAGTCCGGTTATGCCGCCTCGCCTCAGACGGGTCAACGAAACCGATATTGAAGATTTAGGCAAAGATGGTGAAGAAGATTTTTTCTCGGTGATTCGCAAGCAAGACTTGATGGTGCACCACCCTTACGATTCGTTTTCTCGCAGTGTGCAGCGATTTATCACCGAGGCGGTCTACGATCCCAATGTGCTGGCGATCAAAATGACGCTCTATCGGACTTCTGGAGACTCGCCGATCGTCAATGCCCTGATCACCGCCGCCGAAAACGATAAGCAAGTCGCCGTCCTGGTTGAATTAAAAGCGCGATTTGACGAAGAAAACAACATCAACTGGGCCCGCAAGCTCGAAGATGTGGGCGTTCATGTCGTCTACGGACTGGTCGGACTCAAAACTCATACCAAACTGGTGCTGATTGTTCGTCGAGAAGAAGGCAAAATTCGCCGCTACGTCCACATTGGCACAGGCAACTACAACCCCAAAACCGCCCGCCTCTATACTGACATGGGTATCTTTAGCTGTCGAGATGATCTCGGTGCTGACCTAACGGAGTTATTCAATTTTCTCACCGGATACTCTCGCCAAAAATCTTACCGCAAACTTTTGGTCGCTCCGGTAGACCTGCGCGATCGCATGGTGGCCCTGATCGAGCGCGAAATCGAACACCAGCGCAACGGCGGACAGGGGCGCATCGTCGCCAAAATGAATGCCCTCGTCGATCCAAAACTGATTCAAACGCTGTATCAAGCCTCACAAGCGGGCGTTCAGATCGATCTGATCGTGCGGGGGATCTGCTGTCTGCGTCCCGGACTCAAAGCCATCAGCGAAAACATTCGAGTCATCAGCATCGTCGGACGATTTTTAGAACACTCTCGCATTTTCTACTTCAACAACAACGGTGAGGATGAATTGTTTATTGGCAGTGCCGACTGGATGCCCCGCAATCTCGATCGCCGAGTCGAGGCCGTTGTGCAAGTCGAAGATGCCAACATTGCCAAAGACCTGCAAGAAATTTTGGGCATCATGCTGGCCGACAATCGTCACGCCTGGGATTTGCAGCCCGACGGACACTATCTCCAGCGTCGCCCCGCCAATGGGACACCAGAGCAAAATTCTCAAAAAATCTTTATGGAGATGGCCCAGCAGGGAAATGAAGGATAACTTCGTTCTACTTCGCGATGAAAAATGAAGTGGTTTTGAGCGATCGCAATCACTTCTTTTAATGTGTAACTTAATGAGCGACTTCAAACCTATGTCTCCCTTTCTTGAGCTTGAAGGAGCTAGGGAAAGCTTAACGTGAGGCGGCAGAGTGAAGTGATCTTTCCAATCCTCCTTAAAAGAGGGGACTTAACGAAGTCGCACATCGCAATTACTTGATTACTTGGTAGGCATATCGTTATTCTCGAAGGCTGGGAAACGGGTTTCTGAGTAGATTCCTTAACCCGTTGCTTTTGCTTGCCGACTTCTAAGCTTACAGAAATATAAAGGTTTGAAAAAAACTGCTCAAATCTGAGGTTTGGGGAGATAATCGCGTTTGCGATCGACAAAAAACCAAAACTGCGCTATAACCGTGACTAATTGTTGAGGGACGAAATCTTAATCCTAAAAAGAGAGGCACAAAGACAAAAATCGTTTAATATACCGTTTTTAACCACCCTTGTTTCTTCCGTAGACCTACGGATATTTCACTTTAGAAAGCAGCAATTTTGGTTAATAAACAAAAAATAGCAATCGAGAAGAAGAAAGAAACAAAAAAATCTGTTTTTCTCGAAAAAATGTGAACAAAGTCCGTGAATTGAGCTAAAGTTGGAAGCAAATTTTTGCTCGAAACGTTGCAACCTTGGCATGACCTACAATGACAACTAAATTACCTGCTGACTCCTTTCCGATCGACGCGGTTGCTATCGAACCCAATATCGACTTAACTGAGTTGGAAGCCATAGATAATGAAGAGTTGACCCCCGAAAATCTTGCTCGATCAGTCAAGGGCAAAACCAGTGATTATCTCGGTCTTTCTGATGACTCAGTTGGCATATTTTTGCGAGAAATGGCTCGTTATCCCCTGCTCACCCAAGCACAAGAAATCGAGCTTGCTAGAGAAATTGCAAAAGGAGGGGTCGTCGGAGAGCAAGCTAAACGAAGACTCGTTCGGGCAAATCTTCGACTAGTCGTTTCTATTGCTAAGAAATATCTCAATCGAGGCGTTCCTTTTCTCGATTTAATTCAAGAAGGAGCTATGGGCTTGATGCGTGCGGCTGAGAAATTTGACTATGAACGGGGCTACAAATTCTCAACTTACGCCTACTGGTGGATTCGTCAGGGCATCACACGGGCGATCGCCTCTCAGTCTCGCACGGTTCGCCTCCCCGTCCACATGGTCGAAAAGCTCAATCAAGTCCGCAAAGTCCGTCAAACCCTTTCTCAGACGCTAGGCAGAAAGCCCACCAAGCAAGAACTCGCCGCAGCCTTGGACATGGAAGAAGACAAGCTAGAGCAAGTCTTAGACGTAAGTCAGCGCACTTTATCGCTCCACGCCTGGGTCGGACGCGACGAAGACACAGAACTAATGCAACTCATCGAAGACTCAGACAACGTAGCGCCCAATGTTTGTCTTGACCACAAGCTGCTGTGCGATCGCCTCAATTCAGTTTTAGATCACCTGAGCGATCGCGAACGAGAAATTATCAAGCTGCGATTTGGTCTCACTGACGGTCAACACTACACCCTCACTGAAATCGGCGAACTCTATCATCTATCTCGCGAACGGGTGCGGCAGATTCAAGCCAAAGCTATGCGAAAACTGCGCCATCCGAGAAGACAGGCATTGCTCAAAGATTGGATGTAGCGATCAAGTGAGGCGATCAAAGAGACTGCCAAAAGATCACCCAATTGAGAAGTGAATGTCCAACACTCACCCTCTCATTTCGCCCTGTTTAGTCAATTCTCTTTGATCCCGTTCTCTGTCTTCTTAAAGACAATTTGGTTAATCCCTATGGTAGAGGTTTGCAAAGCGTCTCAACGGTTACACTTCATCTAGGTATAAAAGTATGTGACCAGAGTAAATGCTGTCTTGTGAGCGTCTAGTGTTGCGTGTTTTAGTTGTTGATGATCATGAATTGACTCGATACAGCCTGAAACTTGCCCTCAAGAATCAGGAGGGGATTGAGCTTGTCGGTTTAGCCAGCAACGGAAAAGAAGCCGTTGAAATGGCCAGGCGTTACTCTCCAGATGTGATCATTCTGGATCTTCAGATGCCTATTATGGATGGTCTAAGTGCCTCGACGCAGATCAAAAGTACCCATCCAACGACTCAGATTCTGGCCTACTCATCTCTAGAAGACCCCCAGACCGAAGTCATGCTACAGACTGCTAAAGTGGATGCCTTTTGTAAGAAGGACACCGCCATGCAGGATCTCATTAAAATGGTCAATCACCTGGGTCAAAATAAGACCCAAAACGACGCTAGCTAAAAACAAGGACGACAGTCTTAGTGAGAGCTAGTTAGTTTTACAGAGCAATCTTCAGAAGTCAGGAATACTCGCTTGAGTTGCTTGATCTTGAGTTAATTCTTTTGTGTATGGTTTCTGTGCATAGTTTCAATCCTCGACTCAGATATCTTTCAAAAAGATAAGAGAACGAGGCTGATTGACTAACAAATCTTTTCAGGTAGGTTGGGTCGAACCTGGTGAAACCCAACGTTAGCAACGGTAGAAAGGCTGCTGTTGGGTTTCGAGTTGCTCAACACCAACCTACGAAGAATCGAGGGTTTCAGGAGTTTTGTCATTCAACCAGGAGAACGAGGGTAATTTTGAGTATTTGTGACCGTCGGAAGCTATTCTCACAAAAGAAGTTACCAAGGGTAAGGTAGACAATGCCCACGTTGCGATCGCGCCTCTACGACGTTTAATTTAACGTGAATTCGATGAGAGCTTTTCCACTTCGTTGTTCACGGCTTTTGCCCCTCAAGCTGCCAATTTTGGGGGACTTCAAGAGAGGAGTTCTGGTTCAAAGTCCCTCACTCGTGGGGGATTTAGGGGGCGTTCCTGGAGCTAAAAGCGAAGCGTTCATCGAACTGACGTTTAGTTTAAAGGCCTTTTTGAACAAAAATCTTTTACCCCAATTTCTCAGAGATAGGACTTACGCATTGACAGAAAATCCAAGATAGGAGGTATGGTTTTCAGCCCTTTGAGCATGATTTTTCTGCTTCCTATCTAGCGATCTCAGCCCGCAAAGGGCAGTTTTTAAAGGCCCACACTAACGCAGATACGTTACCCCACACAATGGCTCTCTTGTACAGTGCGTAAGTCCTAAGAGAGATGTCCGCTTTATTGATCCCCCAAAAAAAGGGAAGCTCAAGACAAGAATTCCTGCAAAAAGTCTAAATTAGCCAGAAGCAAAGTTAATTTGTGCCTAATCTACATCAACCCGAAGGCGTGAAGTGGGCCACGCCCCAACAGCATTTCTAAAATCAACGCTAGCAGACCGATCATGGCTACTCGTCCATTCCAGACCTCAGCAGAAGTCGTCAGCCCCCATTCCCAGTTTTCTTGAGGATACATCTTGGTTCCCTTGTCGGGGCGAATCACCTCTTCAAACTTTACCGCAGGCGAATTGAGCGCATCGACCACCATTTCGGCCAAGTCGTTGATAAAGACTGGGTGCGTGTTGAGCGCCTGAACTCGATGGAAGCCTTCAATTCCTGCTTCTTCAGCGATTTCTCGATATTCCATGTCGATCTCTTGCAGTGTCTCAATATGCTCAGAAACAAAGCTGATCGGTACAACCACCAAGTCCTCAACGCCTTGAGCAGCCAGATCTTCGATCGCATCCTCAGTGTAAGGTTTTAGCCATTCGACCGGCCCGACTCGACTTTGATAAGCCAGCGTGTGAGGATTGGGGCGATTTAGAGTCTGCATGATTAGCTCAGTGCAATTCTCAATTTCTTGCTGATAGGGGTCGCCTGCTTCTTCGACGTAGCTGACTGGCACACCGTGAGCGCTAAAGAAAATGTGAGCGTGATCAGGGTTGGGCAACTGATCTAACTGTTGGGCAATCAAGTCTGCCATCGCTTGCAAATAACCCGGACGATCGTACCAGGATGGAATCACCGTGTATTCGACCTGATCGAGAACGGGATCGCTGCGCCATAGATCTTCGAGCAATCGGAAGCTAGACCCACTGGTACTAATCGAGAAGTGAGGATAGAGCGGCAAAACCACCAGTTGATCTACGCCATCGCGTTTGATGCGAGCGATCGCTTCTTCGGTAAACGGGTGCCAGTAGCGCATTGCGATATAGACGCTGACATCCTGCCCGTGGTGGCGCAACTGTTCTTGAAGGGCTTGCGCTTGCTCTTCAGTGATGCGCTTTAGAGGAGACCCACCGCCGATTTGCTTGTAGTTATTTTGAGATTTTTTGGCACGAGAGGTCGAAATCAACCACGCCAGAGGACTTTGTAGCCACGGGAAGGGCAGACGAATGATTTCTGGGTCAGAAAATAGATTGTACAAAAAGGGGCGGACATCTTCCAGGCGATCCGGCCCTCCTAAATTGAGCAATAGAACTCCTACTCGACCCATAGCTACAAAAATCCCTTCAGTTCTCAGCTTTGTTACTGATTTTAACAATAAAATCTTCATGAGTTTGAAGAAAGTATTACGAATCCGCCCTTAGAGTGATTTGAGGGTGCAAACTCGCTATAAATTTCAGATCTCATTGAGAATTTGTTGCAATTATAGGGCCGTGCAGCAAGACGATCGCAAGCTGCTACTATCAACAAACGTTAAGGAGTCTCAGGTTAGTCAGCGATGGATGCGGGTTTTGAAGCGGTGGACGCAGCGATCGTTCAAATTAATCAGCGGCTCAAAGCTGCTCGACTGGGCGTACAGATTGAGCGTCGCAGCACTAAATTAAATCTCAGGGCGACGCTGCCGCCGCGTCCAGACAGCCCTCGCGTGAATCCTTACCAACAGCGCCTCAGTCTGGGCTTGCCTGCGACCAAAGCCGGACTCAAACAAGCCGAACAAGAAGCCAAGGTGATTGCGGCGCAACTGATTCAAAGCAGCTTTGACTGGAAAACTCATCGCACCTTTGCGGGGGGAAAGCGTCTCAGCCAAATGGATTTCGCCGAACAGCTTCAAGCCTTTGAGCAAGATTTTTTTAGTCAGAGCGATCGCCTCAAAAATCCCGCTTCGACCAAAACCACCTGGAATTGTGCCTATGCGCCCTATCTTAAAAAATTGGCAACGATCGCTCAGAGTAATGGACAACTGACGATCGCAGAAGCCATCTACAAAACCGTTGACTCGACGGGGATCAATTCTCGCAGTCGGCAGGTCTGCTGTACGGCTCTAAATGCGCTGGCTGAGTTTCTCAATTTGGAGCTGCCCAAAGATCTCAAAACCCTGTGGGGCGGCTATGGTGCCAGTGAAATGCAGTTTCGCCAGTTGCCCACCGATGAAGAAATTTTGGCGATTTGGGAGACGATTCCTAATCCTGCGTGGCAGTTTGTCTATGGGGTGATGGCCACCTACGGCTTGAGAAATCACGAGGTCTTTTTCTGCGACTTTTCTGCACTTAAGGGCGACGAAACCAGAGTGCAGGTTTTGTCCACTACCAAAACGGGAAGTCATGAAGTCTGGGCGTTTTACCCGGAGTGGATCGAGGAATTTGATTTGCAGACGGTGAAATTGCCAGCGATCGAGACTGACTTAACCAAGACCACACTTCAGGTCATTGGGCAGCGGGTGACGGCTCAGTTTCGTCGCTATCAGGTGCCGTTTTCTCCCTACGATTTGCGCCACGCCTGGGCGGTGAGAACGATTCACTTTGGTCTGCCGGATACGGTTGCCGCTCGAATGATGGGGCACTCAGTGGCCGTTCACACGCGCACTTATCACCAGTGGATTTCTCGCCGAGATCAACAGCAGGCAGTGGAGACAGCGTTGCAGCGGAGTGGAGCGATCGCGCCTCGGAAGGGGAGGAGGGAGGAGGGAGGAGGTTAGAAATGGGGTTTGGGTTCTAGAGTTAGAGAATGGTTGGAAATTTGTCGTTTGTTGCAACACTCGCCCGTGAATAGAATCCGGGCTAACGGTGCAAACTCCGTTGAAACGGACTAGAAGAACTGAAACGGCTCCTAAGTCCCTTCAGTGGACTTTCTCTTACTAGCCCGTACTTCCAGGGCAGGGCGGGACAGCATCGAAGCCAAGAAATTGTCTACGTTCTCCCCAACCTAACGAAGCACCAACTCAAACTGTTCCCTTTCATCCCTCATCTCTCATCCCTCCTCCCTCATTCCTCCTCCCTCATCCCTCCAAATGGCTACTATTCTCCGCGATTTAAGTTATCAATATCAGTGGTTATATGATGGCATCTCTCGTTTGGCAGCGCTGTCTGTAGGCGGAGAACGTCGGTTTCGACAATTGGCTTTAGAGGGGTTAGACATTGGCCCAGATTCAAAAGTGCTGGATCTGTGTTGTGGAAGTGGCCAAACAACGCAATTTTTGGTGAAACGACCCCTTGCGGGTAACTCGAAGAGATCGCACCACGTCACTGGATTAGATGCCTCGCCACTTTCAATTAAACGGGCCAAACAAAACGTTCCTCAAGCGGACTATATTGAGGCGTTTGCTGAAAAAATTCCGTTACCAGACAATCAATTTGATGTAGTTCACACCAGTGCCGCGATGCACGAGATGGAGCCTGAACAATTGCAGCAAATTTTGCAAGAAGTCTATCGAGTTCTCAAGCCGGGTGGCTATTTTGCGATGGTCGATTTTCATCGACCAACCAACCCGATTTTTGTGCCGGGGTTAGCCATATTCTTCTGGCTATTTGAAACAGAAACTGCCTGGAAGTTTCTCAAAACAGATCTAGTTCAATTGTTGAGTGAGATTGGATTTGAGGTGGGCGATTCCTCTGGAGTTGCGCCCGGCGCTAATCGCTCTCTTCACGCTGGGGGCAGTCTGCAAGTGATTCAAGCTCAAAAAACCAGCTAAGGAGACGCTTTAAAACACAGCCATCCAAGCGGGCTGCCTGAATTGGTAACCGCAGCGAAAGGTTTCATCGAATTCACGCTAATAAGTTATTTTGTTTGAGCGATCGCTCGATTGTATTACCGTGCCAGAAATTTTAGCAACGCTTGATTAACTTGCTCTGGCGCTTCATGATGAGGAATATGACCCACGCCCGAAAGCTCTACCAGAGTACTACGAGAAATTGCCTGTGCAGCAAAGCGACCGAGTTCTGGAAAATTGCCCATTGTCGCTGCAACCTCCTGACTAACATAAGCTCGACCGAGAGCAATCCGGTCTTCCAAGCCAATAATCAGGAGTGTGGGTTGTTTCAGCACAGATAATTCGTAGCGAATCGGTTCTCGATAAATCATCTGCCAAGATCGAGCCATTGCCCGTGTCCATCGACTGTATTCTGCACTTTGAGCCAAACGCACACGAGTTTGAACAAAGCGTTGATCTCGTTCCGTTACCCACGTTTTAACGAAGTTGCGTAGGAAGCGTTCGATGGCCGCTGGGTCGCTCAGAGATTCATCCTGCTGCAATCGTTCGATCGTTTGAGGCGGCACTTTTAATCGATAATCTTCCAACCCGACAGGGGTTTCTAACACAACTCGTTGGACGCGCTTTGGAAATAGCCGCGCCAGGCGCACTGCTAACATTCCACCCATTGAGTGTCCCATAACCTCTATAGGTTGAATGTTCAGCGCGTCGAGAAGCTGTATCGTGTTCGTCGCCAGCATATCAAAGCTGTAATCTACATCAGGTTTGCTAGATTTACCAAATCCGATTTGATCAGGTACAATCACGCGATACCCTGCGGCAGACAGCGCTTGGATTGTGGGCCGCCAATAGTTTCCCGAAAAGTTTCGTCCATGTAAGAGGAGAGCCGTTCGGCCATTCGCCTGAGCGCCAGGCCGGATATCCATATAGCCCATGCGAACAGGCTCCCCTTCCACAGTTAAGCTCAAAAACTGAACAGGGTAGGGGTAGGGTAGTCCTTCCAGGGCAATGCCCAGAGCCTCGGTTGAAGAATTGAGTTGCCAGAGAGAATTGCTAGGAGTCTGAGCGATTGTGGGCAACGGGTGGATCAGCCCGATCACAATCCAGATCGAACCAAGCACCAATCCGCTACATAGAATGAATTTCCCCAGTAATCGCCAAAATAATCGCCACCGAGCGATCGCAGTCTGCTGC
This sequence comes from Phormidesmis sp. 146-33, assembly GCF_052939515.1. NCBI lineage: Bacteria > Bacillati > Cyanobacteriota > Cyanophyceae > Leptolyngbyales > Leptolyngbyaceae > Phormidesmis > Phormidesmis sp. 146-33. The sequence continues at coordinate 1,251 of NZ_JBJPHU010000082.1, read as the reverse complement.
ATTTTCAGCTTCACCCATTGCATTGAGCTTTCTCCCATTAAGTTGGTGGCTAGGTTTATCGTCCAGGCTGTCCTTTTGTCCCAGTCCACACGCGCGCAATCAGATAGGGAGGCCGTCCAGCATCCGCTTTGCCCGTAAAGATTGAACTGCGATGCAGTTGATTGACGGCAACGTATAGCCAAGAATCTGGGCCAAAGCGAACATTATCGGGAAACAGAAAGCGCTTATCTTGCACTAACCGAGTCAGCTTGCCGTCTTTGTGTAAAACATCGATCGCACTATCGCGTAAGTTCGTAATAAAGTGGTTCCCTTCTGCATCGGTGCTGATGCCGTCTGAGACAGGCTTTTTGCCAGCTACTTGAATCGCTTGACCAATCTGAGCGTTGGTTGCTCCTTCTCGAAACAGTCGAGCAGGCACTGAGTACAATGTCTCGCCATTCATTGCGCCGTAATAGATTGTTTCGCCATCGGCAGAGAGCGTAATCGGATTGATTGGGACTCGTGCATTTTGCATTTTGCCATCGGCTCCGGGAAACTTTAGCGTCTGCCCTTCTACAACTAAATCCACATTCTCAGCATTGAGTGAGGGGTGATTGGTAAAGCGCTGTGCTGTTTTGTTGTTGATATTGACGACGACGATCGCAGGAGTCGAACCACAATCTGCGATATAGACAAACCCACGTTCTGCATCGACTGCTAAATCCTGCATGATGCCACCTCGCGGGCCAATTTCCTCTGGAAAATCCAGGCGAAATACCTCCTGCCGCGTGTTGATGTCAAAGGCAACTAATTTTGGTTGCTGTGGTTTGCCATTGTTTGGCATCCAATTGCCGTGATCAGTTACCCACAGGCGATTTTTGGAGTCGATCGCGACACCATGAGCTGTGTTCAATACATTCACGCCACTGCCTGGTTTAGCATTCCATTCTTTGTTCGGAAAGGCTTTCCAGTTATTCTTACCTGGTTTGATCTCGATTAATTGAGCCGCACCGCGCCGCATTCCATGAACGCTTGCAAACATTCGCCCATCGCTTGATGCAGTAACGTTTCCAGGAGTAATGTCCAATTCTGCGACAACTTCAACTTGTCCGATAGGCGGAGAGGCAGATGGAGATGTTTGAGCAACAGGCGTTATGACTGGAAATATTGAGGATTGCTGCGTTGGGTTTGCCATAGAGCAAGCAGAAGCAATCAGAGTTGCTGTAGGCAGAAGGGTGAGAATAAATATTGAGGTTTGTTGCACGAGTAAGC